>JAQBQC010000531.1 GCA_028287205.1 Gemmatimonadota bacterium | reverse complement strand
GCCCGATGGCTGCGACGCCTGATGCTTCGCGATTGCGGCCATGACGATCGGCGCGAGAATCGCGAGAAGCGATTTCACTTTCGACGCGTCGAGACCCGTCGCGGTCTGTACGCCGTCTTGCACGGTCGCGGTGTGCTGCCCAAGAATGTTGCCGAGCAGTCCACCGCCCGCGCCGCTCGAGGCGCCGCCGAGCATGGCGGCGAGATTTCCCAATCCGCCGGGCATGTCGGCTGGAGCGTGATTCTCGACAGCGCTCTGGATCGCGTTCGCACCGCCGGGTTGCTGCGCCGTATGCGCCATGCCGCCGACGAGCATTGGAATCGCAGCCCGAATCGCGTTGCTGGTGGTCGTCTGATCAGCGCCGATGTGTTGGCTGATCTGCTGGATCTCGTTGGGGCCGAGATGCTGTTGTACGATGTCGAGAAGAGACATGACTGCCTTCCGAAAAGGGGAACCGCGCTCGGACGCGCGGGAGGAAACCTTACTTGATGCCGCGCATGCTACAGCACTTGCCGCCGCAGTACGCCCACATGGTTTCGTCGTTCTTCTGCCACACAAATCGCGCTCCGATTACCGGCTCGAGCAAATCGGTGTTCTCGGAATCTGCCTTGCCTTGCTTCGAGTAGGACATGTTCTCCGTGGTGACGAACATCGTATCCTGCTTGTAGACGCCTCCCTGGAGCCAAACGATCGAGCCCGCCCACGTCGCATCCGCCCGCTTGCGAACGAAGATCCAGCTGGTCTCGGTCGGGCGGAGGCGCAGCTTCGTGTAGATCTCCACCGAACGACCCTCGTCCGGTGGCCGGTGCAGGATCGCAATGGGGATCCAACCCTTTCTGAAGTCGCTCTCGCTCTTGTACTCGCTGCCCTTCACCAGCACGATCTCGGCGACGATATCGGACGAGACGGCACGGCCCTCGCGAATCGAGGAGAGCAGTCGCTTGTCGCCGGCTCCATGCCGCTCGCTCGGGACGACAGGGGCCAGCGCGTTCTTCAGGGCCTCGGGAGGAACGAGGTCGTCCGGCTTGCCATCATCGGCTGGAATCGGAATGAGCTGCTTTCCCACGTCCTCGGCTTCGTTCTCGCTGGCATTCCATCTGCGCTTCGTGTCGCGGTCAACGGGAATTCGTCCGTGCGAATAGCGCCGGTCGCACGCCGTCGTGGAGCCGATCACCAACGCGCACAACACCAGCAGCCTCGCGCCGCCCCACCTCATCATCGCGCTCGTGTCCAGCGTCATTCCGTCCTCCCTGAAAGTGTCTCGCCCATCGACGCGTCCTCTACCGTTTCGCTGGTGCGGCACGCGCGCGCATCCTGGTCACGATCTCCTGCAATGGTGCATCCGCATCCGCCCACAGTTCCGCCACCGCCGTTCCCCAGCGTTGAGCCGTGCGCGCGTCTCCGGCTTTCGCGGCGAGATCGCTGCGCAGCGCCATCGCGCGCACGAGGAATGCGGCATCTTCGACGTGATCCAGAAGGAACGGACCGAGCGCCGGGAGCGCATTGAGTGACGCATCGAGCTCGCGCGTGGCAGCCGCGGTGTCGCCCACCTGCAGCAGCAGCCACGCCTCTTGATACGTGAGATAGATCGACAGCTCGCCGGGACGCTCGAGCGCTCTCGTACGCGCAATCGCGTGAAGCATGTCGTGCACCGCTGCCCCATCGCCGCGCGTTGCCGCGTGCTGAATCTCGAGCAGGTAGTCGCCGCCGCCACCCTGCCGCTGCAGCGACAGTGAAGGATTCACGGGATACGCGAGCGTGAGCGCACGATTCAGCACCGCTTCCCGAACGACTGGCCGCTCGCCCGCGGGCACATAGCTCTCGAGTGCGCGCTCGACGTGCTGACGGCTGCTGCCGACGCTATCCGCGGGCGAGCCGAAGGACGCGTAGCCGAGCAGGGAGCGCGCGGCCTCGGTGACCGGGAGCGCCGGCTGCACGATGCGACCCTCTGTCGTGAGAAAGCGAAAGCTCGGCGCGGACGCGCGCAGCATCTCGATCGTGCGATTCTCGCGGCCCGTCAGCGCCGCGAGCGGCTTCAGCTCGTCGGACGCGATCGGGTCCGGCGTCGGCGCCGCGCGCAGCATCGAGTCTGCGAGCGCGCGCGCGCCAGAGAAATCTCCCGACACGAGCAGCAGTCGCGTGCGCATCAACGTGAGGCGGCGCCGCTCCGCGTCGTCCGTGGCGAGAGAGCGCGCTCGATCGAGCGCGGCGAGCGCAGTCGCATTCGGCGCTCCGCCGCCGCCGATCCGTCCCTCCATCTCCAGCGTTCGGGCAAGTGCCTCGTGCGCCGCTGCGCTGTTCGGAAATTCCTGCGTCCATCGCGTCGCCAACCGCTCGAGCCGCTCACGGTTGCGCGCGACCGCGGCCGTCGTGCTCGGCGGACGCGCCGCGCGGCCAGAGGCGATGTCCGCGTACGGATACGGAACGAAGGCGACCGTGTCTCGCCACAACGATGGGAAGGCCGCCCATACGGAGCTATCCGACGCCGCGCCGCCACGCCGCAGCTGATTGCTCTCCGTGAAGAGCAACTGCGCGAGGCGCGAGAAGCCCGGACCCGCAAATGCGCGGTGCGCCGAGGGCACGAGCTCGAGCGCTCGCGTGTACGCGGTGATGGCGGTCGCGTATCCACTGCGAAAGCGCCATCCAGACGGACTCGCGGACGACTTCACGACAAGCGTGTCGCGCGCGCGGCAGTCGCCGAGTCCGTACCAGACGGCGAAGTCGAGCGAGTCCTTCGAGGCGCGCAGCCGCTCGTAACGCGCACACGCATCGGGGAACGTTCCGTGCGCGAGCGAGAGCAGCGCACCCGCCAGTGCACTGTCATGCGGCGACAAACGCGAGGAGAGCGACACCGCGCGCTGCGCGCTCGGCAGCCACTCGGCGGCATCCGCCTCGCCGCGCCACGCCATCACCTGCGCGAGCCAGTAGTTCGCGTGCGGATAATCGGGGTCGAGCTCGAGCGCGCTGCGAAAGAGCGACTGCGCGCTGTCGAGCTCCCATGCCGCGAGCGCCTCGTGCGCGTGGAAGTAGGCGGTGAGCGCCGGAATCGAGCGTGTGCCGCGCACTCCCTCGGCGCTCGCCGGAAGCGTCGCGCGGCCGGATCTCGCGACCGGTACGAGCAGCGTGTCCGCAAGCTCGTCGAACTTTCGCTCGGCATCACCCAGGTCACCGCGCAGCGTGACCGTGTACTGCTTGATGGGCCGCTCGGTGCTCACGTCGTAGATGAGACCGCGCACGTTGATGTTCTCCTGCGACGACCACACCTCGCCCCATGCCATGCGTCCCGCACGGAGCGATCGAGCGGTGCGCAGCGCATTCGCGAGCGAGAGTGGCGCGCTGCCCACGCGAGCGCGAGCGTCGTGCGCGCGCATGTCATCGACGAGCGTGACGCCGTTCCATCTGCCGAACGCCTCGTACAGGAGCTGCTGGCAGTTGTCCCCATCGAGGAGCTGCGGCGCCGCGCCCGCGCGATGCACGAAGGGGAGCACCACGTACAGGCCGGGATCGAGCGGTGCGGGGCGAAACGCGAAGAAGAGCGCAGCCAGCGCCGCGAGGCCGGCGACTGCCGCGATCCACTTCCACAGCGGCGGGATCACGAGCTTCGCATTGGCGCGCGCCGCGCTCTCTTCTTCGGCGCGGCCGAGGGCCGCAGAGAATGCGGCCATGCTCTCGAACCGGTTCGCGGGAACTGGCTCGAGCGCCTTGAGCACGGCCGCATCGACGCCAGGCGGCACCTCCGCGCGCCGCTTCCGCAGCGGCATCGCGGGGTCGCCGAAGCGCTGGGCGAGAATCGCAACCGCGCTCGGGCCGCTGAACGGCACCACGCCTGCGAGCATCTCGTACACGACGCAACCCAGGCTATACAGGTCGCTGCGTCCGTCGACGGCATCGCCCGCCCACGGCTCGGGACTCATGTACGAGAGTGTGCCGATCGCGAAGCCCGCATCGCTGAGGCGACGCCCGCCGGCGCGACTGACCGCACGCCCGATACCAAAGTAGCCGACGAGTGCGGGTCCTTCGGAGAGGAGGATGTTCTCGGGCTTGATGTCGCGGTGGATGATGTCGTGCGCGTGCGCGTACGCGAGCGCATCGGCGATCTCGCATGCCAGGCGGACCGCCTCGCTTACCGGAAGCCGCTTCTCGCGCGCGATCCGGCCGCGCAGCGACTCACCGCCGATGTACGGCATGACGTAGAAGAGCGCACCATCGCTCTCGCCGGAGTCGTAGAGCGGAAGGATGTGCGGATGCTGCAGTCGCGCGAGCAGCGCGATCTCGCGCCGAAAACGTTCGGTCGCCTGGCGATCGGCGACTTCGGCGTGGATGAACTTGAGCGCGACCTGGCGATCGTGCCGAATGTCATGCGCCAGAAAGACGGTCGCCATCCCGCCACGCCCGATTTCGTGCTCGATTCGGTAGCGTCCGGCGATGACTGCTCCACGCTCGCGCGAGGAGAACTGGTCCGCCGGCTCCGCGTCGTCGGACATGTGGCCGGCCTGGCGAGAGACGGAGAGCGTGAATCGCTATCATAGACGCACCGCGCGGGCGCGGCAAGCGCTGTCGCCTTCGCAACGGGTTCGGCGGCTGTGGCGGGGTGCAGTCCAGCGTAACATTACCCATGCGAAAACCGCTTCTTGCCGCGTCGATGGCTCTCGGTGCGCTCGCATTTGCGGGGGCAGTCGGCATCACTTCGGGCGCAGGGCCCGGGCTCGATCCCGACAGCATGTCGTACATGCACGCAGCAACGACGCTGGCACATGGCGGCGTGCTGCGCGACGTGCAGCGCGACTGGGCGAGCGTGGACAGCACGATGCCGCTCGCGCACTGGCCGCCGGGATATCCGGTCGTGATCGCGACAGTCGAGCGCATTGGCTTCGGGGCGAAGCAGGGCGCGCGCGTCATCGGCGCGATATCGGCGTTCGTCACGATTGCGATCATCACCTGGCTGGTGGGAGGCGCGGCCGGCGTGGGCACCGGAATCGTCGTGGGACTCCTCGTGATGGTGACGCCGGCGGTGGTGCAAGTGCACGAGAGCGTATTGAGCGAGCCGCTGTTCATCGCGCTCCTCGTGCTCACATTGGCGGCGATGGTGCGCGCGCCCAATCGTCCGTTCGTGTCCGGACTGCTCGCGGGGCTCGCGAGCCTCGTGCGCTACGCGGGAGTCTCGCTCGTGGGCGGAGTCGTGCTCTGGCAGCTCGCGCGCGCGGGCACCCTCCGCGAGCGTCTCCTGCGCGCGATCACCGCGGCGCTCCCCGCGATCGTGCTGCAGGGTGTGTGGGTACTGCGCACGGTGCACAGCGCGGGGCCGAGCGCGATCAGGCACATCAGTCTGTACGGCGAGATCACATCGACGTTGCGCGAGGGATGGCGCACGACATCGGCGTGGCTGGTGCCGGGGATGGGCGAGCTGTGGGGCATCTTCGTCGCCGCGGGCGTGGCGGTGCTCCTCGTCGTCGCGATCTGGGAGTCGCGGCCGCTGCGCATGCGACAGGCTCCGGCGATGGCTGCGCTGCTGCTCGCCGCGTGCTACCTCGGGCTCGTGCTGGCGTCGCGGCTCATCGCGGATCCGGGAATCCCGCTCGACGACCGGATGATGGCGCCGCTGCTCGTGCTGCTCGAGGTCGCCATCGTGCTGATCGTCGCGCCAGCGTGGCGCAGATGGCCGATTCAGGCAAGGGTGCTGGTGGCGGCGCTCGTGACTCTCTGGTGGGGCGCCGCGCTGCGCGTGAGTGCCAACAGCGTGCGCTACGCGGTGCAGACGGGAAATGACTTCGCCGAGGACTGCTGGCGTGACTCTCCGCTCGTGGCGTGGGTGCGAGCCAATGGCGGGGGACACGCGCTGTTCACGAACGTGCCCGAGGCGCTCTACTTTCACGCAGGCCGGTTGGCCCACGAGCTCCCCGATGAGCGCGATGCAAGAACGATTAACGCGTTCACAGACACGCTCGCTCGGCGGAACGCGTTGATAGTGGCCTTCGACGAGACGTGCGGCGTCGTGAACAAGGCAGATTCGCTGCTCGTGCGCCTGCCCGTGCGCGAGGTGGTGACGATGTCGACGGGGCGGGCGCTCGCACCCTAGGAGCTCGAGGCCGACACCTTCCGGGCCCGAGGGACGTAGGAGAGCTTATTCCATCAGCACCACAGCATCTTCTCTCGCACAGGTCGCGCGCATGTTCATCCCGGTCGAAGTCGTCATCGTTCCCTTCGTCTTCGGTATTCCGGGTGTGGTGATCATGACCAAGATGTGGTTCAGCCACCGGGAGAAGATGGCGGGGCTGTCGGGGTCGAAGCAGGGCAGCGCGATCACGGATGCGCGCTTCGAGCGCCTGGAGCAGGCGGTGGAGTCGATCGCGATCGAGATGGAGCGCGTGAGCGAGGGGCAGCGCTTCGTCACGAAGCTGCTCATCGACCGGGCGCCGGCCATGCCGGAGCTATCCTCAGGGCAGCAGCGCAGCACGCCGAGCTGACCGACCAGCTCTCAGTTGGGCTCGATCGACATGCCGATGCGAAAGCGTCCGGTCGCATCGGGAACGGAGAAAAAGTGCGCGTAGCGGTCCTTCACGTGGATGCGCACGGCCTGCATGAGCGCGATGCCGCCGAAGATCAATGAGATCTGATTCTTCGAGAGCGAGGACGTTCTCGACATGAAGCTCACATCGCTTACCGTGCCGTTGCGGCCGAGGGTGATGTAAAAGAGCACGGTGCCGAGACCGCCGGCGAGAAGGCCGCGCTCGAACGGGCCCGCGACGCTCCCCTTCGCGTGCGGCACGTCGAGCAGTGTCTCGTCGAGCAGCGTCTGCACCGTGAGCCCCGCGCTGGAGAAGACGAACTGCTTGTGCGGCTCGAGGTCAGAGTCGATGCCGGAGTAGATCGTGGGACGCCAGTGATCGAAGCCGAACGATGGATGTCCGCCCACCGCGTACGAGGCAACGATGTGTCCGCTCTCGTGCGCGAGGATGCTCGAGATGAAGCCGAGCGCGAAGCGCAGCTTGTAGTGCGGCTGCGGAACGGGCGCGACGGGTGCGGCGAAGGTGTCAGCGGGCACGGCCTGCGCGGGCAGGTTGTGCCACGCGAGCGTGAGCGCGAGCACCATGGTGAGGACGAGCGAAGAACGAGTGCGCATGGCCAGAGAGATAATCGTCGACAGCGGCGCATGTAACCCGGCGCGCGGTTGCGCGCGCGGCTCTCGCGCGATTTCTTAGTACCAGCGCTCTCCCAAGAGGATCGAATGTCGCGAGCCATTGTCCTGCAGGCACTCGAAGAACGGCGCGTACTCCGTATCGTGTACGCCTACGGCGGAATGCGCATGATCCAGCCGCATGCCATCCTCCGCAAGGCGGATGGCACCGAGCTCCTCGAAGCCTTTCAGGTGCAGGGCTTCACCGAGGGTGGCGTGGAGCACGGATGGAAAAACTTCGAGCTCTCGCGTCTGCACCAGGTGGAGCTCGGCGAAGAACGATTCGAGCCGCGCCGCGATTTCAAGCCGGTGAGCGGCGCCCACGGTGTGGTCGTCGCGGGCGTGCGGACGATGGAGCAAGTCGAGGGCGAGCCTTAGTTCAGCATCGACACCATCGGCGGCTTCACGTACCTGGTGAGGTTCACCGAGCCGTTCACCGTCTCGAGCGTCACGCGGCGCTTTCCCTCATCGAGCTTGATCCGCAGGTGGTGCTTGTCCCCACTGTCCGGCGTCGCGTTCGGGTAGTTCGCGGTGATCGATCCGTTGGTGTTGTCCAGGTCGATCAATCCGCCGATCCCCTCTGGAATCAATGAGGTGATCGATCCGTTCACCGTCTCGAGATGCACGTCTCCCGAGTCCGGGAGCGACGCCATGCTCGCGATGATCGAGCCATTCACCGTCTCGGCGTTCACCGTTCCCTTCGTGGTCGACACCAGGACATCGCCATTCACCGTCGTCGCCTTCACGTTGCCGCCGATGTTTTGCGCGGCAATCTTGCCATTCACCGTCTCCACATCCACCTCGACGCCCGCCGGCACGTGCAACGTGTAGCGGACGGTGATCGGATGCATCCGGCTGAAGAACGAGAACGGGGAGAAATGCGTGTTGTGCGTGTGCTGCTTGGAGTCGCACGCATCGCCCTGCGACCCGAGCACCGTGCAGAAGAGAATGTCGTTGCCGCTCATGGACTGCTTCACTGCGACTGCACTCGGCGCCGCGTTCACGATCAGCGCATCGACGGTGAGCTTGCCGTTCGCGGAGGGCACGATCGCGATCGCGCCATCGATGTTGTGCACGCTCACCGTCGCTCCGGGAGCGATGTCTCCGGTCCAGCTGAAGTTGCGTGGCGGATAGCTATGACCGTGCGAGCAGGATGCAGCGACGGCCGTGATCGCGAAGACGCTGAGAATGTGGCGCATGATGAGCTCCGGGACGGGCAAGTCGGAATGACCTTTCCCGTCCCTACGTGAAAGACCTCAGCCAAGTTTCCTGAGCTTCACCGAGCCGTTGGTGGTGTGGAGCTGCACCCGGCGGCCGCCCTGCCCCACCGTACCGTGTATGTGCTTGCCGATCATTCCCGAGCTGATCGTCAGCGGAAAATCGCTCTGGATGCCACCGTTCGTGGTCTCGGCGTCCACATCGGCGCTCAAATCGGAGGGCGCCTCGAGCTCCACCGAGCCGTTCACCGTCTCCAGCTCCAGCGGCTCGCTCGACTTGATGAGATGCTCGATCGTTGCATGCACGCTGCCGTTCACCGTTTTCGCACTCACGGGACCGCCGAGCGTCGCGACCTCGACCCGTCCGTTCACGGTTTCCGCGTCGACGGACGCTGTT
>JAQBQC010000520.1 GCA_028287205.1 Gemmatimonadota bacterium | reverse complement strand
CGGCGGAGCACAAGGAAGTGCAGTTCGTGTCGTTTGTGCTCGACGACGCGCAGCAGACGTGGGCGAAGATCCTCCCGCAGGAAGGCGTGCAATGGCACGACGCGAAGCTCGTTCTCTTCCGCGATGGAGTGCAATCCGCGTGCGGCCAGGCTGAGACGGCGATGGGGCCGTTCTATTGTCCGCTCGATGAGAAGGTCTATATCGACCTCGGCTTCTACGATGAGCTTCGCGACCGATTTGGCGCGCCGGGCGAGTTCGCCCAGGCGTACGTGCTCGCGCACGAGCTCGGCCATCACGTGCAGCATCTCGAAGGAATCGACGAGCGGATGCGCCGCCTTCAGCAGCAGCACCCCGACCAGGCGAACGAGCTCTCGGTGAGGCTCGAGCTGCAGGCCGACTGCTTTGCGGGTGTGTGGGGGCACTCGACGGATCAGCGCCAGCTGCTCGATCCGGGCGACATCCAGTCGGGGCTGCAAGCCGCCGCGTCCGTTGGCGATGATCGACTGCAGAAAGCGTCAACGGGCCACGTGACACCGGAGTCGTTCACGCATGGCACATCGGCGCAGCGCGCCTCGTGGTTCAAGCGCGGCTTCGACAGCGGCGATCCCAAGTCCTGCGATACCTTCTCGTCGAGCGCCGCCTGATCACGACCTGATTGGCGCGGCGTTCTCGCATCGCGCTATCACCGCTGGCCCGTCCCTTGCCTTTTCGTGAACGGATGAAGCGGCGGAGCTGGCGATGATCATCAAGGGATACCGGGTAGGTCCACTACTCAAGGCCACCGGAAAGGAAATTCTGAACGACAACGTGCTTGGGCTCGCCGCGCAGGCGGCCTACAACGCGTTCTTCTCGATCTTTCCGTTCTTCCTTTTCGCGGCACCGCTGCTTTCGCTGTTCGGCGACAAGGCAAAGACATTCTCCTGGCTGATGAATCAGCTGGCGACGATTGTCCCCCCCGAGGCGATCGCGCTCGTGCAAAGCGTGATCAAGGACGTCGTCTTCTCGAAGAATGCGCCCGGATTGGTGTCGATCGGTGCCGTGCTCGCGCTCTGGTCGGGATCCGCAGTATTCGGCGCCCTCATGAACACGTTGAACAGCGCGTACAACGTCACCGAGACGCGTCCGTGGTGGAAGCGCATTCTCATTCAGCTCGCGTCCGTGTTCGTGATGGGGCTGCTCGTAGGCGTCGCGAGCATCGTGATGCTCGCGGGACCGGAGATCGCAAAAACACTCGGAACGAAGCTGCATCTCGATCGATTCTTCGTGCTCGCCTGGACGGTTCTGCAGTATCCGATAGCAATCGGGATGATCGTGGCCGCGTTCTATCTCATCTACCGCTATCTGCCGAACATCAAGCAACACCCGAAGCAGATCCTGGTGGGCGCTTCGGTCGCCACCGTGCTCTGGCTTCTCGTGACGTGGCTCTTTCGCCTCTACGTCACCGACTTCGCCACGTACAACAAGACGTACGGCACGATTGGCGGTGTGATCGTGCTGCTCACGTGGATGTATCTGACGATGATCGTGCTGCTCGCGTGCGGAGAGCTCAACTCCGAGCTCCACCACGGCACCGGCGCCGTGGAGCCGCGCCGCGGTGCCGTCTACGCCGGGCGCGTGGTGACGTCGTCGAATCCGGGGCGCTCATCGACGGACATGCCGATCAGCGCGTCGGCGTCACCCACACAACTCTCTTCCATCGGCCCCACTTCCACAGCGCCATCATCGCCACGCCGCGACCCAGAGCGGTGAGCGAGATGGTCCACCAGATGCCCGTCGTTCCCCATCGCGTCGCGGCCCACGCGGCGAGGGGAATGCGGAGCGCGGTGAGCGCAGTGGACGTGATCATCGGCGGCAGCGTATCGCCTGCGCCGCCGAGGGCGCCCTCGAGCACGAGCTCCGCGCCGGCGAAGAGCGTCGAGATCGCGCCAATGCGGAGGTAGCGCGCGCTCTCGGCGATCACGAGCGGGTCGTTCGTGAACAACCGCGCGAAACTCTCGGCCAGCGTGTACTCGGCGATCGCCGCAACGAGACCGAGCGCCATTGCGAAGCCCGTCGCGATCCATGCCGCGCGCTCCGCGCGATCGACCTGTTTCGCGCCGAGATTCTGTCCGACGATCGCAGCTGCGGCGGCGCCGAAGCCGACGCCGACCATGTACGACCAGCTCTCCACGCGATGGCCCACGCCGAGCGCGGCGAGCGCGGGCGTGCCGAACTTCGTCGTCGTGCGCGTGAGGAACACGTAGATATTGCTGAACACGACGCCGGTGACCGCCGTTGGCAGGCCGACGCGAACGATCGAGCGCAGGGTGTCCATGGATGGCGGGCCGAACGTTACCATACGACGGCGCACGAGAATCACGATGCCGATGAGAAAGGCGACCGAGCGCGTGAAAATCGTCGCGACCGCTGCGCCGGCGATCCCGAGGCGGGGCGCGGGCCCCAGGCCGAGAATCAGCACGGGATCGAGCGCGAGCGCGGCGATCACACAGCCGAGCAGGAGCAGAAACGGCGTGTGCGTGTCGCCCGCTGCGCGGAAGGCTGCGTCGATCGCGAAGAATCCGAAGATGAGCGGCGCGCCGATCAGGTACGTGCCGAGATAGCTCTTGCCGAGCGCCGTGACCTCGGGCGGTGTGTGCATGATCCCGAAGAGGGTATCGAGATGCGCGATCCCGATCGCCGCGAGCACGATGGCCAGGCCGACCGAGAGAAAGAGCGCGTCCGAGACAGCGCGAGCGGCGGCTTGATGCAGCCGCTCGCCGTGTCTCCGCGCCGCCACCGCCGTGAGCCCCACGCTCACCATCTCCGCACACGAGATGAGCATCCACACCCAGAAGATGGATGTGGACACGGCGGCGAGTCCCTGTGGTCCGATGCGCGTGCCCACCCAGAATGCGTCGACGGTGGCGAACAGCGTCATGAGCAGCGATGACGCGACCGCAGGAAGCGCGACTGCGGCGACGGTGCTCATGAGCGAGCCGCTCACGAGCGATGTCACCGACTTGTATTCTCCGGTGATGGCGGTGGCGAGCCCATCGCGCGGGTCCATCGGCAACGCGGCCGCCGGGTTGGTGTCCGGCGGCCGCGTGTTTACGACTGAGGGTGGGCGTACCATCTCGCTCACGTCTTGACGGCCT
>JAQBQC010000518.1 GCA_028287205.1 Gemmatimonadota bacterium | reverse complement strand
TCAAAGCGAAAATGCCGGTGCTGCGATCCCTCGACCTGTATCTCAAATCGTACACGCCCCCGACGATCCCTCCTCCGGTCTGACCAGTCCCGAAGCCGACCTCGCGGCCGTGCGCACGGTTCCGATCGCGCGCCGCCCGAACAAGGTACGCGCGGAGGAGTTCGCGACCCCGCCGGCAGACGACCGCTCGTTCTCCGCGTTCCTCGGCGCACTCCCCGATGTGCTCGCGGCTCGCGACTTCCTCGCCCTCGCACGAGACATCGCGAACGCCGCCGGGAAGCGCGGAGTCGTCGTCATGGTTGGCGGACACGTCGTGAAAACGGGACTCGCGCCGATTCTCATCGACTTCATGCGCCGCGGGATCATCACGCACGTCGCGATGAACGGTGCTGCCGCGATCCACGACTACGAGATCACTCGCTGGGGCGGCACGAGCGAGGACGTGCAGGCCGGACTGCGCGACGGCACGTTCGGCATGGCCGAGGAGACGGGGCGCGAGATGAACGAGGCGTTCATCCGCGGCCAGCGCGAGCAGTGGGGGATGGGCGAGTCGCTCGCGCGCGCGCTCGGCGAGAAGGATCTCGCGCATCCGGAGCTCTCGCTGCTCGCCAGCGCGAGCGCCCTCGGCGTGCCGCTCTCGGTGCACGCGGCGATCGGTGCCGAGATCATCCATCAGCATCCCGCGGCGAGCGGCGCGGCCATCGGCGATACGAGCCACCGCGACTTCCGGCGCTTCGCTGCGTCGCTACCGGCGCTGCACGACGGAGGTGTGGTGCTGAATCTCGGGAGCGCGGTGATCCTCCCGGAGGTGTTCCTCAAGGCGCTCACGATCGCGCGCAATCTCGGGGCTGGCAAGCCGACCGGCTTCACCGCCGCCGATCTCGACATGCTTCGCCACTACCGGCCGCACATGAATGTCGTGCAGCGTCCAACGGCCGAAGGCGGAAAAGGCTACGACATCACGGGACACCACGAGCTCATGGTGCCACTGCTCGCGTGGAGCGTGCTGTCGCTGATGGACGCGAAGGGCTAGCGGGCGCTCAGGCGCCGGACCACTTCTGGCGGATGCGTCGTGCGGTGTCGGGGCTCAGGATTCGGATCACGAGATACAGAACGAATCCAATGACCGCGATCTTGAGCGCGAGCAGGAGCAGAAAGAAGAGCACCGCGAAGAGAAATCCGAAAATCCCGAAGATGAACTTCAGGGCAATCAGTCCAAGAATGGCCATGAGGCCGACTGCGAAAATGGTGCGAAGCATGACCCTGTTCTCCCCGTCGAGGCGATTGCCCTTCCTTTCTCCATACCATACGCGCAGCCACGCCGGGGGGTTTCAGGGGCAGCGCGCGAAGCTGGCACTCGGGTGAGATCAGCGGACGTAGTCGTCCTGGGGAGTGGTCTGATCGGCCTGGCCGTCGCCGCGGAAGCTTCGGCTCGGGGCGCGTCCGTACTGCTCGTTGGCGAGACGCGCTTCGGCGAGGCCTCACCGGCTGGTGCGGGCATGCTCGCGCCCGGCGCCGAGAGCGATGAGCTTCCGAGCGATCCCGTACGGAGCTTCGCGATCGCCGGCCGCGATCTCTATCCGTCTTTCCTGAGCGCACTGCGCGACGAGACCGGCACCGACGTCCCCTTCGATCGACGCGGCATCCTCGAGCTCGTGAATGACGCCGAGCCATCGCCCAGTCCTCTCGGCGGCGAATGGATCGACGCGCGCGCGCTTCGCGACCTCGAGCCGGAGCTCGGCAGCTTCGCGGGAGCGGTGCTCCACAAGCACGATGGATCCGTCGACAATTTCGTGCTTTTCGCCGCGATGAAGCGCCGCGTGGAATCCCGGCGGTCGATCACGCTCGTGCGTGCCAGCGCTCGGTCCGTGAACACGGTCGTCGCGAGGCCGCGGGTGATTCTCGACGATGGGGACGTGGTCGAGGGTGGCTCGCTCGTCATCGCCACGGGAGCGTGGGCCGCGCAGCTCGAGGGGCTTCCCCGACCGCTTCCGGTTCGGCCCGTTCGAGGGCAGCTGCTGATGCTCGAAGGAGCGCTCTCGCGCCATGTGATCTACGGAGGCGGCGGATACCTGGTACCGCGGCGCTCCTCGAGTGCGCCCGATGCAGTCGAGCGCACGATCGTTGGCGCGACGATGGAAGACGCCGGATTCATCAACGAGACCACACCCGAGGGCCTCGCCGAGCTCACAGCCATCGCACGCCGGGTGTCGCCCGCCGCGACATCCGCGCACCTCGTCTCGCACTGGGCCGGGCTCCGGCCGATGACTCCGGATCGGCTCCCCATCCTCGGCCCAGACCCCGACGTACCGCGCCTGTTGTACGCTTGCGGGCACGGGCGAAACGGCATCCTGCTGGCTCCGATCACGGGCCAGACGATCGGCGCTCTGGCGGTAGGCGCGCCGAGCCCGCACGACCTGTCGTCGTTCTCGATCGAGCGCTTCGCCGAGGCGATGTAACTGGCTATATTTTCATAGCCGGTTAGCACGACTATCCGACGCTGGGTCATGCACATAGCTTGGGCCAGAGGCGTGCGAGACCCTCGCGCGCCGCGTTTTGCGACCAGAGGCGCATGCACGATTCGTTGTACCAGATAATGGGTAAGCACGCGGTTGCCTCGCTCCCGGAGCGAAAGCCGGCCTGGCT
>JAQBQC010000497.1 GCA_028287205.1 Gemmatimonadota bacterium | reverse complement strand
AATTCGCGTGATGCTTCCGGCCAGTGAGCGCTGCACCTCTTCCCCTTCACCGATCGGCTCGCGCTGCAGCTCGGAAAAGAGCTCTTCGCTTTCCGGATCCAGGCGACCCGCAACGACTTCCAACGAGTCATCAGGGGCGACAGCGAGCAGTGCGCGATAGATGTCCCGAAGCGCCGGATCGCGCAATTCTTCGGGCCCAATGTGCTCCGCAACCTGCTCTACGTGCGACCTATCGTGTAGAAGTATACGAACGAGCGAGCGTTCGATGCCGGGAGTCGGCTTCGGAGCGCGCCGCCGCTCCGTGCTGCGACGCTCGACGATCGTCGAATTTTCGGGCGGTGGGGGCGCGGGCGGTCGGGATGAATGCGACCCCGAGACCCGCGGAGACATCTGGGACACTTCTCGATCCAGCACCTCTCGACTCACTCCCGACACCTCACTCGCACGCGCGATGTAGATCTCGCGCGTCACGCTGTCCGCGGTGGCGCGCAGCGTTGGCAACAGCTTGTCGATCGCGACGCGCTTGCGATGGAGATCTGCGAAATAACCGTTCCGCTGCAGCTCGTTGAGCTTGCGCTCGAAGATGTCTACGGCCCCCGACAGCTGCTCGTTGAGCTTTTCACCGCCGAACTTGTCCACGAAGCTGTCCGGATCTTCCCCCTCGGGCAGCGTCACGACGAGCACCGACATCTGCTGGCGCAGCAGCTGGTCGCCCGATTTGAAGGTCGCCTTGAGCCCTGCGAGGTCGTTGTCGTAGAGCAGGTACGCCTGCTTGGCATACCGCGGCAGCATCGCGGCCTGGTCTTCCGTGAGCGCAGTTCCCAGGGGCGCGACCACCCATTCGAAGCCGGCGGACACGAGCCGCACCACGTCGAAGTAGCCCTCCACGACCATCACGCGCCCCTCACGCCGAATCGCGTGCTTGGCCATGTGCAGCCCGTAGAGCAGTCGACCCTTCGAGTAGACCGGCGACTCCGCGGAGTTCAGATACTTCGGCTCGCCGGGGCCCAGCAGCCGGCCGCCAAAACCCGTGCAGTTTCCCGACTGATCGAGGATCGGAAAGATCAGCCGGTTGCGGAAGCGCGGCCGCAGCTCACCGCTGTCCTCGCGCAGTACGAGCAGCCCCGCCTCGGTGAGCGTCTCCTCGCTCACGCCGAGTGCGACGAGATGCGAGCGCATCGCGTCCGAGTCGCGCGGCGCGAAGCCGAGCCCGAAGCGATCCGCGACCTCGCGCGAGATCCGGCGAAAGGCGAGATAGTTGCGCGCCTCCTCACCCGTGCCCTCGTCCCAGAGCTGCGTCCGGAACCAGTCCGCGACCATGGCGTTCACGTCCCAGAGCGGCTGCCGCGGATCGCGCGCGTCCGCGCGGCGCTGCACCTCCTCGATGACGATGCCCGAGCGGTGCGCGACGTAGCGGATCGCATCCGGGAACTCCATCCCGAGTCGCTTCTGCAGATACGTGAAGACGTCGCCGGACTCGTGACACACGAAGCAGTGGTACAGCTTCTTCGACGGGATCACCGAGAAGTTCGGGCCCGTGCCCTGATGAAACGGACATGGCCCGCGATAGCTGTTCCCCACGCGCTTGAGCTTCACGTGCTCGCTGATGATCTGCACGATGTCCGCGCCCTCGCGAACGCGCTCGACGGATTCGTCGGTGATCATCAGATGAGCTCCGCGATCGTCACGCCCGTACCGCCCTCGTTCCACGCCCCGGTCCGATGCTCGCGCACGCGACGATCGGCGCGCAGCAGCTCGTCGACGCGCTCGCGCAGCGCGCCCGTTCCCTTCCCATGGATGATGCGCATGACGTGGAGATCGGCGCCAATCGCCGCGTCGAGCGCGCGCTGCACGGCGAGCTCCATCTCGTCCACGCGCATTCCGCGCACGTCGATCTCCGTCGACACGTCGACATCGGGAAGCGCAGCATACGTCTCGGTACGCCCCGCCGCACGCTCGGCCGCGCGCGACACCGTCGAGAGCGTCGACACCGGTACCGTCATCTTGAGCGCGCCGACAGCGACGATCGCCTGATCGTTGCGCAGCTCGACGATCTGCCCCGTGCGGCCGTCGAGCGTCTCCATCTCGACCGTGTCGCCCACTGCCATCACGCCACCCGTCGCCGCCGGCGCGCGCCGCACGGGCCGATCCTCTCTGTCGAGACGATCGATCTCCGCGGCGTGCGTGGCTGCGAGCTCCTCCACGCGCCGGCGTGCATCGCGCGCGGTCGATGTCGCGGCCGCGCCCTGCTCGCGCAGCTCTCGCACGGTGCGCTCGATCTCCGCACGACCTTCGAGCAGCATCCGTCGCGCATCTTCGCGCGCGCGGCGCTCGAGCGCGCGCTCGGCCTCGCGCAGCGCGAGATCGCGCTCCTCGATGCGCTCGAGCCTCGCTGTGGCACGCGAGGAGTCGAACTCCACGGCTTCCTCGCGCGCGGTGAGCTTTGCTTCGCGCTCCTGCAGGTCGCCCAGCAGCGCGGCCACGTCCCGCTCACCGGTGGAGATCCGCGATTCCGCGCGCTGCAGCACTTCCTCGGGAAGATGCAGACGGCGGGCGATGCTGAGCCCGTACGAGCGTCCCGGTATCCCCTTGATCAGGCGGTAGGTCGGCGCGAGCGCGACGGAGTCGAACTGCAGCGATCCGTTCACGACGCCAGCGTTCTCGGTCGCGAGCAGCTTCAGCGCGCCCAGGTGCGTCGTCGCGATCGTGAACACGCCACGCGCCGTGAGCTCGTCGAGAATCGCCCCGCCGAGCGCAGCGCCTTCCGCCGGATCGGTGCCGGATCCGAGCTCGTCGATGAGCACGAGACTCTCGGCCGTCGCGCCCGCGAGGATCTCGCCGAGGTTGCGCAGATGAG
>JAQBQC010000491.1 GCA_028287205.1 Gemmatimonadota bacterium | reverse complement strand
CGAATGTCGTTCCGTGCGTGTTGACATCCTGCACGATCGTGAGCTTGTCTGGAGTCTGCGGTGGGCCGGCGAGCGTGTACGTCGTTCGGTAGCCGGTGGTCCCCAGCGCCGTGACGGTTGCAGTGATGCCTGGTATGGTGGGGTTGAGGACGACGAGACCGGTCGTCGCAACGGCGGCGAAGTTGGCCACGTAGGCCGTACCCGTCGTATACGAGAAGAACGTGTTATACGAGGTACCCGGGAGTCCATCGCCGAACAGCACGTTCTTCGGCGAGCCCGTCGAGATCGTCACCGGATGACTCGGTCCCGTCATCACCGTGTACTGACCGATGCCGGGAGCCACATCCGCATTCACGAACACCTGATAGAAGCTGTTGCCCGCCTGATTGATTGCCTGAGGAGAAACGCGGAACTGTGACTTGGTTCCTGTTCTCGGTCCATTATTGGAGGGAGAGGTCCCTTCGCTGCATGCGGCGATGACCAACAACATCGCCACACCCAACCGTCCGATGCTCTTCATGTTGTCCTCACGCCAGATTCGAGTCTGCGAACGACGAGCGCCGTTGCGGCGTCGCGCGGAGATCGACCTCGAGGCGAACCCGATGAGCGACGCCTGATGAGGCGTTGCTCTCGGCTCTCGCGGAAGGGCGCTCCCCAACCATTAGGATTTTGCAAGAATGTCTGTTTCCCCGGCGCGGTCCGCAAGAGGAGCTGTGGCTGGTGCGGTTACGGAGTCCGCGCCCCAAAGGCATTCTTCGCCAACAGCACTTTTTTCGCCAAAACATTACCGACCTCGGCAGTAGCCAGCGGAATTCGTACCATGAAGTGCATAAAGCTCGGCTACACATGGGTCTACGTCTCGTGAGCACGCGTCTCGTCGCGGCAACGATCCTCGCGGCGATCGGTTTTCGCACGGCCTGCGCGCAGACGGCGCCGGGCGCGCTTCAGCGTCTCACCGCGCTCGATGCGAAGGCAATCGACGCTGTCGAGCGGGGCGAGGCGGTCGCCATCACCCTCGATGCGGCCGACAAAACCGAGATCGCCACGCTCGGCGTGGTGCGGCTGGAGGTGCCGCGTGCCTTCTACGTGGATCACGTCAAACAGCTCGCGGGCTTTCTCGCGAGCGGATCGACGTCGCAGTCCGGAAGCTTCAGCGAGCCCGCGCGACTCGAAGACGTCGCCACGATGTCGCTCGACGTCCCGGATGCAAAGGCGCTCGAGAAATGCCGGCCGCTCAAGTGTGATGTGAAGTTGCCGGCGAGCGAGATGGAGCGCTTTCGCGGCACACTGGAGAAATCGCACGAACCGCTTCCGCACGCGGATTCGCTGATGCGGGAATGGATAGTCGCCTACGTGAACGCCTATCGTGCGGACAGCGCCGAGGAAACGGTCGTCTACGACGACACGAAGCACCCCGTTCGAAGCAGCGATGCGTTCCGCGCGCTGCTCGCCGAGCCGATGCCGGCCGGCATCGAGTCCGAGCCATTCGCCCCCATGCTCGCGGCTCCGCGTGCCGCGCGGCCGCCGTCCGTAACGTCGCGCATCTCATGGGAAGTCGACCGCCTGCCAGGCCTCAAGCCGATACTCGAGGTCGTCGAGCGATCAAGCATCTCGTCGCCGGCGCATCTCGATCAGAGCTGGATGACGACGAAGCTCCTCTACGCCTCACACTACTTCGAGTCGCAGGTGGAGTATCTCACGGTGATCGACGCGCCATCTCCGGCGGGACAGGGTGCCTCGTATCTCATCGTGCTGCGCCGCCAGAAGTTCGACGACCTGCCCAGTGGCGGACTGTTCAATATTCGCGGCAAGGCTGTGAAGAAACTTCGAGATGCCCTGCGCGCGACTCTCGCGAACACTCGCGCCGAAGTAGCCGCCGCCCATGCCGCCTCTTCGGCGCCCCCGCCGCGCGCGCCATGAGCCGCGCACCGCGGATTTCGCTAACTTCCATCCCATGACGGCGCGCCGCTCACTCGGTCTGTTCACGTTGCTCGCGATGATGCACTTCATCGTCGTCGGCACCGCATCCGCGTGCGCGGTGCCTCGCGATGGCACTCACGCTTCGGCATCGGCGCATTCCAGCTGCGTGCCCGGAACGTCGCACTCGAAGAGCGGCAACGCGGATCGCGCGACCGAGCTCCCGTGCTGCGCCGCGCTCGCATCGTGCGCCACCGCGCCGTTGATCGCGCGAACCGTCACGGTACCCGAGTCTGTGCCGCGAGTCGCGGTCGTCTGCGCGATCGCGGAGCACGCTCCCCGCGCCGACACTCCCGCCCCCGAGCTCCCACCTCCGAGAGCGTAGCTCGCCCAGCCCTCGCGCCGCGCGCGAGGTGCAAGTAGTGCGAGTCGTGCGCCGACGCGCTGGGAGTCTCGTCTCCGCCGCGCGCACGGTACCCATACGCCCCACGGATGATGATCACTCGATGGATGCTCGCGGCGATTTGCATCGCTGCCCCGCTCGCGCCGGCCGTAGTGCGCGCACAGACGACGGACTCGACGCCCGCGATGCCCGGAATGCCCGGAATGTCCGCGCACGCGACGACGCACGACACCACCGCTCACGCGAGCGGCGATGACATGGAAGCCCGGATGGCCGGGGTGCTTGGCATTCCGCACACGCGTCTGGGATCGGGCACGAGCTGGCAGCCGCAGACCGCGCCGCACTACGGCTGGCACTTCGTGCGCGGCAGCTGGACGCTCATGGTCCACGGCGTCGTGTACGCCGAGTACGACAAGCAGCTCGGCCCGCGCGGCGACGATCAGTTCGGGTCGATCAATTGGGGAATGCTCATGGCGATGCACTCGCTCTGGGGCGGGATGCTTCATCTCCACGGTATGCTGAGCGCCGAGCCGGTCACGATCGGCTCGCAGGGATATCCGCTGCTCCTGCAGTCCGGCGAGAGCTATCGCGGGGCGCCGCTGCACGACCGCCAGCACCCGCACGATTTGTTCATGGAGGCCTCGGCGACATACGAGCACGCGATCGCGAGCGATCTCGCGCTGTCGCTCTATGTCGCACCGGTTGGTGAGCCCGCGATCGGCCCAGTTGCCTTTCCGCACCGTGCGTCCGCCGCAAGCGATCCTCTCGCGCCACTCGGCCACCACTGGCAGGACGCCACGCACATCACCTTCGGCGTGTTGACGCTCGGAATGTTCAGTCGCAAGTGGAAGGCAGAGGCATCGATCTTCAACGGCCGCGAGCCGGACGAGCATCGCTTGAACATCGAGACGCGCAAGCTCGACTCGTACGCAGCGCGGATCTTCTACAATCCGGACGCCAACTGGAGCTACAGCGCGTCCGCCGCGTATCTCGCGAGCCCCGAGGTTCTGCATCCCGAAGAGTCGCTTCACCGCTATTCGGCATCGATCATGAACACGCATCTCCTCGGTGAGCGCGGCGAGTGGAGCAGCTCGCTCATCTACGGGTCCAACGTCGTGTCGGGGGCTCCACTTGCAAACAGCGCGCTCATCGAGACCGACTTGAGCGTTGATGGCGTGGACACATTTTTCGGGCGCGCCGAGTTCGTGCAGAAGAGCGCGCAGGATCTGGCCGTGGCGGACGAGTCGGAGTCGCGCCGATACGATATCGGCGCGCTCACGCTCGGCTACAGCCGCGAGATCATGCGCGCGCGCGGGCTGACGCTCGGCGCTTCCATCCTCGGCACGGTGAGCG
>JAQBQC010000486.1 GCA_028287205.1 Gemmatimonadota bacterium | reverse complement strand
TGATCGCGCTGGGCGAGACGCTGCAGCTCCAGACGATCGCGGAAGGGATCGAGCTGAAGCAACAGCTCAGCGGCCTCCAGGATCTCGGATGTGAGCTGGGTCAGGGCTTCTTCTTCGACAAGCCGATTCTGCCTGCGGACATCGAGCTCGCACTGCGCAATGCATATGCGCCGTTGGTCGGACGCCACGTTGCGACCGTGAAGCGGTAGCACGCAGCCGTCAGCTCACACAGATCGCGTACGACTGGTTCCTTGCACGAGGCTGGGCTCGCTCCGATCTTGTTGTCAACGACCGGACGCCTTCGTACTCGAGCTCGGAGACACACGCGTGCAGATTCAATCCCGGTGGGCCGCAGCAGCCCGCCTCGCGAGCATCATCTTGCCCGCCGCAACCATACTCTCCTGCGCGCGCACTGCGCCGCCGCCCACCGAGTCGCACGGGACTACCCCGCTGCGCGTGGGGATTTCCTTCGCGCCCTCGCAGAGCTCGAAGCCGCTCGATGGACGGATGCTGCTTCTCATCTCCACCGACAGCTCGAAGGAGCCGCGCCAGCAGATCTCCGACGCCGTGACGTCGCAGCAGGTGTTCGGCGTGGATGTCGACGGGCTCGCGCCGGGAACCGAGGCGATCGTGAGCGATACGGTGCTCGGCTATCCGGTGAATTCGCTCGCGGGGATCAAGACCGGCGACTACTGGGTTCAGGGCCTCCTGCACGTGTACGAGACATTCCACCGTGGCGACGGGAAGACGGTCAAGCTTCCCGCGGGCGATCGCGGCGAGGGACAGCAGTGGCCGGACGCGCCGGGGAATCTCTACAGCAAGCCCGTGAAGATGCACATCGATCCGACCAGCACGACACCGATCCACATCGTGCTCGACCAGGCGATCCCGCCGATTCCGCTTCCGCCCGACACGAAGTACGTGAAGCACTTCCGCATGCAGAGCGATCGCCTGACGAAATTCTGGGGGCGCCCGGTGTACCTCGGCGCGATCCTCATTCTTCCCGAGGGCTTCGAGACGCATCCGGATGCGCACTATCCGCTCGCGATCTCGCACGGGCACTTCGAGACGGACATCGGGAATTTTCGCGACGCACCCCCGGACGCGAAGCTGCCGCGCTACAATCTCGACAGCCTCACCGTGTACTGCCCGAATGGCCACGAGCTCTCGCTGTGCACGAAGTTCGGCTACGAGCGGCTGCAGCAGGAGAAGGCGTACGAGCTCTACAAGGAGTGGACGGGACCGGGCTTCCCTCGCGTGCTGCTGCTCGCCATACAGCATCCCACGCCGTTCTACGACGACTCGTACGCCGTGAACTCGGAGAACAACGGCCCGTACGGCGACGCGATCACGTACGAGCTGGTGCCCTACGTCGAGTCACACTATCGCGGGCTCGGAGCGTGGGCGCGCGCAATGTACGGCGGGTCCACCGGCGGCTGGGAAGCGCTGGGCGCTCAGGTGAAATATCCCGAGGACTATAACGGTGCGTGGGCGAACTGCCCCGATCCCATCGATTTCCGCGCGTTCACGACGGTGGACATCTACCACGACGGGAATGCGTTCGTGAGCGCGGGGCCGTGGCGCACGACGCCGCGTCCGGGCGAGCGCGACTACTTCGGCCGTACGCGCGTGACGATGGAGCAGTCCAACCAGAAGGAGGCGGTGCTCGGATCGCGGTCGCGCTCCGGTGGACAGTGGGACATCTGGGAGGCCGTGTTCTCGCCCGCGGGCGCGGATGGATATCCGAAGCGCATCTTCGACAAGCGCACGGGCGTGATCGATTCGACCGTCGCCGCGCACTGGCGCGACAACTACGATCTCGTGCACATCATGCAGCGCGACTGGGCGACGCTCGGCCCGAAGCTGCGCGGGAAGATCACGCTCAACGTCGGACGCTCGGACAACTTCTTCCTGAACGATGCCGTGTATCTGGCGGAGGACTTCCTGAAGAACGCGAAGAATCCTTCGGCGGATGCGACGATCGACTACGGCGCGCGCGACGAGCATTGCTGGAGCGGCGACCACGCGAACCCGAATGCGGTGTCGCGACTCACGTACGACAGCCGGTTCATCAAGCTGGCGACCGCGCACTGGCTGAAGACGGCAAAGGGCGACACGACGAGCTGGCGGTACTAGTCCGGCGCGAGTCGGAGATACTTCAGTACTGAGATAATCACGCGCGACCGGTAGAATCTCTCTACCGGTCGCGCTGTGCATCCCCTCCCCGCAACTTCGTTGACATGACCGGGCGCAGAATTGCGACGATCTTCGACCTCGACGGAACGCTCGTGCAGACCGAGGCGCTCAAGGCGCGGTCGTATGCGCGCGCGGCCGTGGAGCTGCGCCCCGATTCGATCGCGGCGCAGGAGATCATCGTGGCGTACGACGACATGGTGGGGCACTCGCGCGAGGAGGTCGCGGCGGCGCTGCTCGCGCGCTTCGGCCTCGAGGCGCACGCTGAGCGGCGCATGCGCGACCTCGGAGTGTCCACGCCGCTGGACGCGTACATGGCGCTGCGACTGCGAATCTACGAGGCGATGATCACGGACGAGCGGCTGATTCGGGAGCAGGAATATCCCTGGTCCACCGCGCTCCTGCGTGAGGCGCGCCGCGACGGATATCCCGTTGGGATCGCGACGATGTCGCACCGGAAGCACGCCGCGCTGGTGCTCGAACGGCTCGAGCTCACGGGGGACGTCGACGTGCTCGTGACACGTGAGGACGTGCAACGTGCCAAGCCGTTCCCCGAGATCTACCTGCGCATCGCCGAAAAGCTCGGCGCGGAGCCGCGCGACTGCTTCGTGCTGGAGGACTCGGTGCCGGGAATACGCGCGGCGAATGCGGCGGGGATGCGCTGCATCGCGATCACGAACGACATGACGCGCGACGCCATCCACGCCGCGGGCGTGCTTCCGCTGGAGCGCATCGTGGACGATCCCGGCCAGCTGGGCGCGGTGGCGCGAGGTGTGCTCGACGATCTTGCGCAGCCGCGGTGAACTGAGCACGATAGCGCCTCACGCCCTGGGAGAGCAGCAATGGCGAGACCACGCAAGCTCACGATCAAGCGATTCGGATGGGTTCCGGATCTCCCCGACCAGCGCGACTTCGCGTTTCGAGTGCCGCGGCGCACCGCCGTGGCGCTGCCGCCTGCCGTGGACCTGCGCCCCCAGATGCCAGCCGTCTACGACCAGGGTGCCCTCGGTTCGTGCACCTCGAACGCGATCGGTGGCGCCTTCGAGTTCGAGCTGCTCAAGCAGAAGGAGCCGGACTTCGTTCCGTCACGCCTCTTCATCTACTACAACGAGCGCGTGATCGAGCGCACGGTCGATATCGACAGCGGCGCACAGCTCCGCGACGGCATGAAGACGCTCGCGAATCAGGGCGTCTGTCCGGAGCCCATGTGGCCATACGTGATCTCCCAGTTCGCCGCCAAGCCCACCCCCGAGTGCTACGCCGAGGCGAAGAAGCATCTCGGCGTGACGTACATGCGCGTCGAGCAGGATGTAGCGCAGATGCGCGGGTGCGTCGCCGATGGCTATCCGTTCATCTTCGGCTTCACCGTGTACGAGTCGTTCGAGTCTGCCGCGGTGGCGCGCACGGGGAAGGTGCCGATGCCCCAGGCCGACGAGCGCACACTTGGCGGACACGCGATGTGCGTGGTGGGCTACGACAATCCGAAGAAGCTCTTCATCGTGCGCAACTCGTGGGGAGAGGGCTGGGGAAAGAAGGGCTACGGGACGATGCCCTACGCGTACTTCACCAACACGGATCTCTCCGCGGATTTCTGGACGCTGCGGGCGGTGAGCTGAGGGGCCGCGCCTCTACCGATTCGCCGCCTGCAACACCACCACACCCATAGTCGCGACGCACAGCGCGACCTCGTGCGGATCCAGCGCGCTCATCATGTCCGCATCGGTGTGGTGGTACCAGAAGTAGCGTGACGCATCGATGTCGAGCGAGAGCGCCGGCACGCCCTCCGCCGCAAGCGGTGCCACGTCTGCCTCCGGCTCGCCCATCTTCGCCTCCGTGACGCCGATGCGCGCGAGCGGAGCGATCAGCTGCTTCACCACCGGGAGCAGTGAGTCCGGACCCGTGAGCCGAATCCCCTTCGGCGTGAACGCGCCGTTGTCCGACTCGAGCGCGAACTTCGTCTTCGGCAGCTCCGCGCGGTGCGCGTCGCGATACGCATCGGCGCCGCGGCCACCCATCTCCTCGTTCACCCACATCACCACGCGAATCGTCCGCCTGGGCTTGAGCCCGAGCTGCTTGATCAGCCGCAGCGCCTCCCACGCGGACACGATGCCGCCGCCGTCGTCCATCGCGCCCTGTCCCACATCCCACGAATCGATGTGGCCGCCGAGCACGATGATCTCGTCAGGCCGCTCGGTACCGCGCACCTCGGCGATCACGTTGCGCGACGGCGCGTCCGGAAGCATGTGCGCGTCCATCGACAGCGTGATCCGAATCTCCTGCTTGCGATTCTGGATGCGATGGAGCATGTCCGCATCCTCGAGCGTGATCGCCGCCGCCGGAATGCGGTGCGCGCCGGCGGTGGTGTCCCCGTAGCCCATCGAGCCCGTGTGCGGCGTGCCGAGCGAGTGCGATGTCACCGAGCGCACGAGCGCGGCCACGGCACCGTATGCTGCCGCCGAATCCGCGGCCGAGTAGCGATAGATGACGGCCTCGCCATACGCATCGAACGGCGGCTTTGCCGGATCGAAGCGGTAGTCGAAGAGCACGATCCTTCCCTTCGCCTGCGCCGCGTGTGCATGGAGATCCGCGAAGTCGTTCACCACCAGCACCGGCGCCGTGATCCCGCCCGTGGGTGTGCCCACACTGCGGCCAAGTCCGAGCATGTGCAGCGGCGCGCGATGAGGTGCGAGGAGCGTGGCGGATTCACGTCCACGCACCCAGTGCGGCACCGTCACGGGCTCGGTATGCACGTTGTCGAGACCATCCTTCTTCATCTGCGCGACGATCCAGTCGATCGCGCGCTCCAGGCTCACCGAGCCCACAGGACGATTGCCGAAGGTGTCGACCAGCTCCGCGAGACGATTCCATGCCGCGCTGTCTTTCAGCGAGCCGTCGATGAGTCTGTCGGCGGGAGCGGCTTGCGCGCGGAGCGGCGCGAACGCCAGCGCGACCGCGAGAGCGACGGCGCCGGAGATCGTGGCTGCTCGCCTGGAGATTGCGTGCATGTTCGGCGGAGAGGGGAGAATAGAGAGGGACGCTCAAAATTATCCAGGTGCGCACACGGCGGAAACTTCCGCATTTCGCGCGTTGGTTGCGAGCGCGCGTCGTACGCGTCGAAGGTGGGATGAATACCACGATACCCGGCACCGACGAATTCCCCACCGGCGAGCTCGGACACACGCGCTCGTACGCCGAGGCGTGGGGCAGTGTAAGTGAAACGCTCGTGCGAGGGATCGCGCATGCGTTGAGCAACCGAATCGCCACCATCGGCACCATCGCGGAGCTCCTCCGCGTGGGTGGCGACGATCCGCTGGCGATGTCGGAGATGCTCGGCATCGAGACGGAGCGGCTCGAAGATCTGCTCGAGCAAATGCGCGCGCTGTCCGCGCGCAGCTCGGGACGGATGGAGGCGATGCGTCTCTCGGATGCGGTTGCCGGGGCTATGGCGCTGCACAGCTATCATCCGGAGCGACGTGCCATCGCCGTAACGGTGGAGCCGGGGGATGAGTCGCGACCCGTGCTCGGCGATCCGCTTCTGTTGCAGCGCGAGCTGCTGATCCTGCTCGATGCCGCAACGCGCGCAGCGATGACGCACTCGTCGCGCGCCGTTCGCGTGCGTTTCGGATTGATGGGCATCGTGGGCGTGGCGCGCGTGCTCGTCGGCAGTGGGGCCGAGGCGGGGGCGCTTCCCGAGAGTGCGGCAGGAACGATCGCGCTTGGCGTCGAGGAAACCGACGACGGCGTTGCCTACCTGCTGGTGCTTCCGGCGCTCGGCGCCGGCGCGTAGCGGCTAGGCGACCAGCGAGCGGAGCGACGAGAGCTCGCCACGCAGCTTCGTGATGGCCTTCGCCCGGATCTGCGACACGCGACTCTCGGTCACCTCAAGCACCGCCGCGATCTCGTGGAGCTTGAGCTCCTCGAAGTAGTACAGCGTCAACACCGTGCGCTCCTGCTGCGACAGCCGCAGAATCGTCTCACGGAGGATCGCCGTCTCCTGGTCGAGCGTGATACGGTCTTCGACGCCGGCATGATCCTCGGCCGCCATCGCCTGTGCATGCGGCGCGTCGTCATTGTCTTCGCTGCCCGCGCCATCGAGGGCGACGCGCATCGTGCCTTCCGCTTCCGCCTCGAGCTTCCAGAGTCCCGGAAGATCGACGCCGAGCATCTCCGCCACTTCCTCGCCCACAGGCTCACGTCCCAGCTCGTGGCGAAGCGCCTCGCGTGCCGTCGTCAGTGTGCGCGTGCGGCGCCGCATTGAGGACGGCACGTGGTCGATTCGGCGAAGCTCGTCGAGGATCGCACCGCGAACGCGGGGAACCGCAAAGGTGCTGAAGGC
Source organism: Gemmatimonadota bacterium (assembly GCA_028287205.1). Lineage (GTDB taxonomy): Bacteria > Gemmatimonadota > Gemmatimonadetes > Gemmatimonadales > Gemmatimonadaceae > FEN-1250. The sequence continues at coordinate 3,888 of JAQBQC010000486.1, read as the reverse complement.
CAGACCCCGAGTCGGCTCGAACCGCTCGAGCGCGTCGATCAGCCCCATCGTGCCCGCGCTGATGAGCTCGTCCAGCTCGACATCGGACGAGACGCGGCGGTGGATCTGCCGCGACACATGGTGAACCAGGCTGATGTGCTCGGCAAGAAGCTCTTCGCGTGCGGCAAGATCACCAGCGCTGAAGGCCTGCCAAAGGGTCATTTCCGACATGTGCGCTCCGTTGAGTATGAGTCCAGGGCGACCGTTCAGTCACCGGTCTCGACCGCTATAAAAGCAATTGGAGGCCCACGTGGCGGGCACAGCAAAAGGGCGCGAAACCGAGGTTTCGCGCCCTTTCTAAAGTTGTCACTAAGTCTATGCAGGCCTTGCTCTTACGACCTCAGCAACGCGTCGAGCATTCACCTTTTTCCACCACGCCTGGACTCGCCAAAAATTCCGGCAGAAGGGGCCGATCGGCAGAATGTGCCGAGCTCGCGCGGTCAACTCTGCCGCAGGATCGCCGGACTTCGCTGCGGGAATGGAATCACCGCCTGCGGTATCGCTCGGGACGGTCCATTCAGCTTGTTTCGGAGCGTTCGAACGCTGATGCCGAGTAGCTCGGCCGCCTTCGTTCTGTTGTTCCCAGCGGCCGCCAGGGCGTGCTGGATGAGCACCGCCTCGGCCTCCCCCACGTCCAGTGTATGGAGCACGATCCCGCCCTCCCGGCCGTCCTCCGCCTGGGGCGCCACCTGTCCCGCCGGGCCCCCCGAGACGTTGGCGACAGGGCCCAGCCGCTGCCCCTCGAACGATCGAACGCCGAGTACGGGGCCCGCGCTCAGAATGACGGCCCGCTCCACGGCGTGCTCGAGCTCTCGCACGTTTCCCGGCCACGGGTATCGCTGCAAGAGCTGGATGGCCTCCGGCTCGATCGTCGTGATCTCCTTTCCGACGTCCCGCGCGGCCCGCAGCGCAAAGCGGTAGGCCAGCATCGGAATGTCCTCGAGACGCTCGCGAAGCGACGGGATCCGGAGCGGAATCACGCTCAACCGGAAATACAAATCCTGCCGGAAGCGGCCGGCGGTTGCGTCGGCAGCGAGATCGCGGTTGGAGGTCGCAATGACGCGGACGTCGACGCGAATCGTGCTCGAGCCGCCCACGCGCTCGAATTCCTGCTCCTGCAGCACGCGCAGCAGCTTCGCCTGAAGGTCGAGACGCATCTCCGATATTTCATCCAGGAGCAGCGTACCGCGGTTCGCACGCTCGAAGGCGCCTTCCACCCGCTTGATCGCTCCGGTGAACGCGCCCTTCTCGTGGCCAAAGAGCGCGCTTTCGATCAGCCCCTCGGGGAGCGCGGCGCAGTTCAACTTGATGAATGGCTTATCGTGGCGATCGCTCATGTCGTGGATCGCCCGCGCAAACAATTCCTTGCCGGTGCCCGACTCGCCAAGCAGGAGCACGGTTGCGCGCGTGGGTGCGGCCGTGGCAACGGATTGCAATGCCTGCCGCATCACCGCGCTGTCGCCCAGAATCTGGCGCTCGTTGCGCACCACGCTCATCTCACGGCGCAGCGTCGCATTTTCCTTCCGGAGGCGAACCAGCTCCAGCGCCTGATCGACGGCGAGCGTCAGCTGCTCCGCGCGCACGGGCTTCGTGATGTAGTCGACGGCACCGGCCTTGATCGAGGCGACCGCGTGCTCGATGCTCGCGAAGCCGGTCAGCATGATGAGCGGGATGTCGAAGCCCTCGCTCGTGAGCAGCTCCAGGAATTCGAGCCCCGAAAGGCCGGGCATTTTGTAGTCGGAGATGATCAGCTCGACGCCGCCGCGCGAGAGCACCTGCAGCGCCTCCGGGACGTTGCGCGCGCCAACTGTTTCGTGTCCCGCTTCGCGCAGCGCGTGCTCGACGATCATCGATACCGCGGGCTCATCATCGACGCACAGAATGGACATGGGTGCTGCTCGGAAGGGGCTTGGCGACGATTGGCGGCTGTAATCCATAGACGGCAGCGACGGTCGCCCGGCAACAATTTCCGGCTAAAGCTTTTGAGGCCCCGACCGATATTCTCATGCGTGGAGGACATCATGAGCGACCGACCAGACGATTCGCGCCAGGACAACCGAGGGGCAGAAGTACGCTCGATCACCTCGCGGACCCTGAAACAGCGCCTGACACCCGAGCGAACGGCCGAGATTCGGCTTCGCATTCTGCAGCGAGCGTACGACAGCCCTCAGATTGCGGCTACGATAGCCAAGCGGTTGCTGCAGCGAGGCGAGATCTAGGGCGCGTCCGGCTCCGGCTCGACCGGCGCCTCGCGCAGCATCTCGCCGATCTTGGCGACGAGCGACGCTGGCGAGAACGGCTTCTGCAAGTACGCCGAGCCGCTGATGATGGCCCCTTGGCGCATCACGTCGTCGTCGGTGAATCCCGAAACGAAGAGCAGCCGGGTCTGCGGGCTGAGCGCGCGCAATCGCTCCGCCATCTCGCGGCCGCCCATCGTCGGCATGACGATGTCGGAGACCACGAGATCGATCATCCCATCGACTGTGTCGAATTGTTCGAGCGCCTCTGCGCCGTGCATGGCCTCCAGCACGCGATAGCCGCTCCGCTCGAGAATGCGGCGCATCAGCCCGCGGAGTGCAATCTCGTCCTCGACCAGTAGTATCGTCGCGGGGCTTCCCGGCTGTGCGTGCGCGCGAGGCACGATCGGCGGCGACTGGACCGGCGCCTGTACGAGCGGCAAGTAGATCGTGAACGCCGCTCCCGCATTCGGCTCGCTCTGCACGAACGTGTAGCCGCCGCTCTGCTTGACGATGCCGAATACGGCGGAGAGGCCGAGTCCCGTTCCGCTGGCGCGCTCCTTCGTGGTGAAGAACGGCTCGAAGATGCGGCCCTGCAGCTCGCGGGAGATGCCGCGGCCGGTGTCGCGCACCGTCATCCAGCCGTACGTGCCTGCGATGATCGGGACGTCACCGCCCGTGGGATCGCGCTCCAGGCGCGACATCCCGGTGCTGATGGTCACCCGTCCGCCGGAGGGCGTCGCTTCGCGAGCGTTGACGACGAGATGGATCAGCGCGCGCTCGAGCTGGGAAGGATCCGCCATCACGTGAATCGCGTGGTCCGCGAGAGCGAGCGACAGCGCGACATCCTCGCCCGCGATGCCGAGGAGCATTCGTTCCGTCGCGCGCGCGACCGTGTTCAGATTCACGACGTAGGGAACGAGCACCTGCTGACGGGTGAACGCGAGGAGCTGCCGCGTCAGCTCTGCGGCGCGCGATGTTTCGTCGACGATGGCGCGCACATCCGTGCCGCGAGCATCGCCTGGCGAGAGTGAATCGCCGATCAGCTCGCAGCTGCATTTGATGGCGGCGAGAATGTTGTTGAAGTCGTGTGCGATGCCACCAGCGAGTCGCGCGACGGCCTCGAGCCTGACGCCCTGGACGACCTGGTGCTCGAGTCGCTTGCGGTCATCCAGATCCGTTCCGAGCTCCACGGTGAGGGTGCCGCCGCCGTCGAGTGGAATTTTGCTGACGGTCACCGAGAGCTGCGCGATCGCGCCCCTGCGAGTCGTGCGTGCGATTTCTCGCGGCGCATTGCCGGCGAGGAACTCGGTAATGGGGAACGGCGGGGCGTGCCCGAGCACCTCACTCGCGGGCCAGCCGAACAGACGCTCCGCCTCGGCGTTCCAGAGCACGATGCGTCCCGCGCCGTCGTACGCGACGACGGTGAGTGGGGCCAGTGCAAGAATGGTGGAGAGAACCGCCGAATCGCTCGAAGGCGGCAGCTGTGAAGACTCGTTCACGTGCTCGCGCTCTCCCTCGACAGGGCTCATGCCCCGCGTTTGCTTCCTCATCATCTGAGCATCAACGCTAGTCCTTTTTCACCGACCCTGCTACCCGCGCCCACATGCAT
>JAQBQC010000471.1 GCA_028287205.1 Gemmatimonadota bacterium | reverse complement strand
CAACGGCGGGGCAGCCGGATGCCGCGGTGTGGGCAGAGCTCGCGCGGGCAGGCTTCAAGGCCGTGGTCGATCTTCGCGAAGCGAGCGAGCCCCGGGGACACGATGAGCCCGGCGAGATCGCGCGCGCCGGTCTTCGCTACTTTCTGCTACCCGTGAGTCATGAGTCTCTGGGCGACGCACAATTCGAAGGTCTCCGCGCGATTCTGCGCGATCCCGAGAATCGTCCCGTGCTCGTGCACTGCCAGGCAGCCAATCGGGTTGGGGCCCTGATGCTTCCCTACCTCGCGCTCGACGAGCACGTCCCCCTCGATGAGGCCCAGCGAATGGCCGACATCATCGGTCTGCGCTCGCCGGACTACTCGGCACTCGCGCTCGACTACGTTCGACGACACGCCTCGCTGGATGACTGACCGATGATTCTGCGCCGCTTTCACGATCAGCAGCTAGCCCAGATGAGCTATCTCATCGGATGCAGTACCACGCGCGAGGCGATCGTCGTCGATCCGATCCGCGATGCCGAGATGTACGTGGCGGCGGCGGAAGCGGCGGGACTCAAGATCACGCACGTCACGGAGACGCACATCCACGCGGACTTCGTGTCCGGCACGCGCGAGCTCGTGGCGCGCACCGGCGCGCAGATGCTTCTCTCGGGCGAGGGACCGCCGGAGTGGCGCTACGAATTTGCTGCCACCGACGGCGCGAGGTTCCTTCGCGATGCCGACATGTTCGACGTCGGTCGCCTTCGCATCACGGCCCGACACACGCCGGGACACACGCCCGAGCACCTCTCCTTCGTCGTGAAGGATCTCGCGACCGCCGAGGAGCCTGTGGCGGTCCTGACGGGCGACTTCCTGTTCGTGAGCGATGTCGGGCGGCCCGATCTGCTCGAGCGCGCCGCGAACGAGGCCGGCACGAAGGAGGCGAGCGCGCGCCAGCTCTTCGCGTCGCTCGGCCGCATCCGCAAGCTTCCGGACTATCTCCAGATCTGGCCCGGGCACGGCGCCGGCAGCGCGTGCGGCAAGGCGTTGGGCGACATGCCGTCATCGACCGTGGGCTACGAGCGGATGTCGAACTGGGCACTCGCCGAGCGCGACGTGGACGCGTTCGTCGATCGCGTGCTCGATGGGCAGCCCGAGCCGCCGGCGTACTTCGGCGTGATGAAGCGGATCAACCGCGACGGCCCGCCCGTACTCGGCAAACGCGGCGATCCTCCCTCTCCCGCGCCCGAGTCGCTCGCCGAGCTCGGCCTCGCGGGCGCGCTGGTCGTCGACGTGCGGGCGCCGGATCGCTTCGCGCGCGCCCACGTGCCTGGCACGTTGAACATTCCGTGGGGCGGCTCGTTCACCACGCTGGCGGGCTCACTGCTTCCCTACGATCACGATCTCTATCTGCTCGCGGACAATCGCGCGGACGCACTCGGGGCGGCGCGTGCCCTGAGGCTCATCGGGCTCGATCGCGTAGCGGGCATCTTCAACGAAGACGCGTGCATCGCGTGGCTCGACGGCGGTCGCGCGCTCGGCCGCATCCGCCAGTTCACGCCGGAGCTGCTCCTCGAGCAGGTCGACGCGAACGCCGTGATGCTGATCGACGTGCGCTCCAAGTCCGAGTGGAACGCTGGCCATCATCGCGAGGCGCATCACATCCCGCTGGGCGATCTGCCGCGTGCGCTGGCAACACTGCCGCGCGATCGGCCGATCGCCGTGTACTGTCAGCACGGCACGCGTTCGGCGGTGGCGTCGAGTCTGCTGTCCGCAGCGGCCATCGAGGCGGTGAACGTTCCCGGCGGATGGGTCGGCATCGAGGCGGCTCAGCACAAGGAGTGAGCTGACCCCGCCGCTCACCCCATCGCGCGTTTCCTGAAGCTGCGGATGCCGAGCGTCCAGAAGATCGCGATGATGACGATGAGCGCGCCGCTTACCGCGCGCAGATCCATGTGCGGCATCCCGGGCGTGAGCACGCCACGCATTCCCTCTGCGACGTAGACGAGCGGGTTGATGAGCACCGCGTACTTCATCGCCGGGAATACCGACAGGTTCTGCCACGGATAGTACGCGCATCCGAAGAAGATCATCGGCGCGACGATCACGCTGAACATCAATCCGATCTGCTGTGGATTCACGAGCGATCCCATGAGCAGGCCGAGCACGGAGAAGGCGGTGGCGCCGAGCAGGACGATGAAGATCACGAGGGCAAAATGCGTGACGGTGAGCCCCTCGATCGGACCCATGATCAGCCGCGCGATCGGAAGGACGAAGATCGCCGCAATCAGTCCCTGTACTACGCCGGCGACGATCTTCTCCAGCGCGATGAGCTCGATCGAGATCGGCGCGAGCAGGCGATCCTCGATCTCACGCGTCCAGCCGAAGTCCGCGACCATGGGCAGCGCGACGGACTGCACGCTCGAAAACGCGAGGCTCACCGCGAGCACACCGGGAAGCAGCGCGGCCTTGTACGCGCTGCTCATGTAGCCCATGCGCGGGAGCAGCAGGCCGAAGACGACGATGAAGAGCAACGGCTGCAGCGTCGTACGCAGCAGGAAGTACGGCAGCTCGCGACGCGCGACGTTGACGTCGCGGCGCAGCAGCGCGAGAAAGATTTTCCCCGCGGTGGCGCGCTGCGCGATGTCCGTAACGGAGGCAGCGGTGGTGGCGGAAGCGGTCATGTGAGCTGTCTTCCCGTGAGCGAGATGAACAGCGTCTCGAGACTTGGCGGCGCGAGATGGATGTCGCGGACTGCGCGACCGTGCTCGCTCGCCATCGTGACCAGCGCCGCGATGACCTCGCCTCCGCGCTCACTGTACACGCGAAGGTTGTTGCCGTTCATCTCGACGCTCGAGACTCCGGGTATCGCCTGCGCCGCCGCATCGAGCGCATCACTGCCGCCGTCGAGCACCAGCTCGATCATCGTGCCGCCCGGCGCGCGTGCCTTGAGCGCATCCGGTGTGTCGACGGCGAGGAGTTTGCCCTGATCGATGATCGCGAGGCGATCGCACAGCCGATCCGCCTCCTCCATGTAGTGCGTGGTCATCACGATCGTGCGCCCCTGTGCGTGCAGCTCGCGCAAGATGGCCCAAAGATCGTGGCGCGCCTGCGGATCGAGCCCCACCGTGGGCTCGTCGAGAAAGATCACGCGCGGCTCGTGGATGAGCGCTCGCGCGATCATGAGCCGCTGCTGCTGGCCTCCCGAGAGCTGATTCACCTTTGCCTCGGCCTTGTCCGCGATCCCGAGCTTCGCGAGCAGCTCGCGCGCGCGCCCGTTGGCAACCGCGCGCGGAATGCCGAAGTATGCCGCGTGAAAGACGAGATTCTCGCGCGCATTCAGGCTGTTGTCTGGATTCGGGCGCTGCGGGACGACGCCGATGCGCTGGCGGACGAGCGTCGGCTGC
>JAQBQC010000455.1 GCA_028287205.1 Gemmatimonadota bacterium | reverse complement strand
GGAAACCCCCATTTGCGTTTTCCGTCTGTGTCCGTTTCTCGTCCGTGTGTGTCGTATCATCAAATCGTTAGTGCTTGTGTACCGCGCGTCTGTCCGGCTGGCAATAACGTCCGCGGTAGCGACGCCTAGTCGCCGCGAGGAGCGTGCGCGAGCGTGCTCGGTTCTTCCGGGTCGCGCTTCGCACGCTTCTCTTCGTACATGGCAGTGTCTGCGCGCGCGAGCAGATCGTCCAGCGCCGTCGGGAAGTCCGGATCGTAGTACGCGACCCCCATGCTCACCGACAACGCGTACGAGCGGTTTGGCCGGCGATTGCGGATCGCGATGTTCTCCTGCACGCGCTGCTGCCACGTGTCCTCGAGCTGCCCCGCCGCATTGTCCATGGCGAGCACCACGAACTCATCGCCGCCGATGCGCGCGATGATGTCCGACTCGCGAAACGTTTCCTTCAGCATCTCCGCCGCTTCCACGAGTGCCTGATCGCCGTGGCGGTGGCCCATCGTGTCGTTGATGCGCTTGAGTCCATCGAGATCGACGAAGATGTGCGACACGCGCTTGCGCAGCCGGTCGGCCATCTTGAGATGCTGGCGCGCCAGCGTGAGAAAGCCGCGCCGGTTGTAGAGCCCCGTGAGATCGTCGATGAGCGACATCGCGTGCAGCGCCATCTGCAGCTGGTGGCGCTCGATCGCGTAGCGGATGGCGCGCGTGAGCAGGTTGCCGTCGATCTGCCCCTTCACGAGCGAGTCCTGCGCGCCTGCCTTGAGCGCGCGCACCGCGAGCGTTTCGTCCTCCATGCTCGTGAGCACGATGATCGGGACATCGGGCGCGTGCTCGTGCATGCGCCAGAGCGGCTCGAGCGGATGCGTGTGGGCGACCGCGAGATCGAGGAGGATCGCGTCGAAGCGAAGGTCGCCGAGCCGGCGCACCGCGGCGCCGATGTCGAGCACGTGCGTCAGCTCGACGTGACTCGCCCCCGGAACGGAGACGACGCCCTGCAACCGGCGCACATCGCGCTCGGTTGGCGTGACCAGAAGAACCCGGATCGGATTACTCGTCATGCTGACCTGCCCACATGCGAACCCTTCCGATCGAGGAGTGACTCCGGGCCTTTCGCGGCCCGGAGTATTGTACGCTCACTCGGCTCTGTCGGTTCCCACCGTCGTGAGTCCGTACTCTCGCATCTTGCGCGCCAGCGTCGGCCGCGAGATTCCCAGAATTCGGGAAGCCGCACTGCGATTGCCACGAGTGATCTCGAGCGTTGCAGATACTGCCTCCTTTTCGATCATGTCGAGCGATTTGCCTTCCGGCGGAATCTGGATCTCCCGTATCGCGCCGTCCGTGCGGGCGGCGGAGTGCGAGCGCCGCTGCTGGATCATGAGATGCGAGGCGCTGATCACTTCGCCCTCGCACAGGATCGCCGCATGTTCGATCACGTTCTTGAGCTCACGGATATTGCCGGGCCAGTTGTGCGCCCGCAGCGCGGCCACCGCGCCTGCGTCGAGCGTCTTCGGGTCGAGCTCCTGCTGGCGCGCGAGCTCGTTGAGAAAGTAGTGGCCCAGCAGCTCCACGTCACCATCGCGATCGCGAAGCGGCGGCAGTGCTACCCGGAACACATTGAGCCGGTAGTACAGATCCTCGCGGAACTCGAGGCGCGCGACGGCATCGTGCAGGGAGCTGTTCGCGGCCGCAATGATGCGGCAGGTGATCTCGACTTCCTGCAGCCCGCCAAGCCGGCGGACGCGCCGCTCTTCGAGCGCGCGCAGCAGCTTGGGTTGAAGCCGCGGAGGCATCTCCCCAATCTCATCGAGGAAGAGTGTGCCCTGACCCGCGAGCTCCATGAGCCCGCGCTTCTGCGAGCGCGCATCCGTGAACGCGCCGCGCTCGTGCCCGAACAGCTCGGACTCGAGGAGCGTCTCGGGAATCGCCGCGCAGTTCACCGCTACGAACGGCTCGCCGCGCGCGGGACCGGAGTAGTGGATGCCGCGCGCGACCAGCTCCTTTCCGGTGCCCGTCTCGCCGACGATGAGAACCGTCGTCATGCGGCTCGCGGCAACCTTGCGGGCTCGGTCGAGCGCGTCGCGCAACGCGTCGCTCTCTCCGACGATGCTCTCCAGCCCGAACTCGGCGCCAGGAACAGGCTTGGGCTCCGGCGACGCCATGTCGGAAGGAGCACGCTGATAGCTCGTGACGGCGGGATTGACCGTCCGGCGGGCCTGCGAGTTTTGCGACATAGGAGGCGGGCTCTGCGCAGCTTGGGTTAGCGCCGAAAGCGGGCGCGGACAACGCGGGCAAACATTCCCTCAAGCAACGCCTGTGCCCGCTGTAACCCATTGTTACACAATGTGTTCTATTTTCACCCAGTCTCCGAAACCCCCTTTTCGCACAACATTTCGTTGCATAACGGACACTTTGTTGCGACAGGCACAGCCGGTGCCGCTGTACTCTGGATCACGATTTCGTGGTCTCTCCCAACGCGTGTGCGTACACGATTCGTGATAGATCGGCGATCAGCTTCTGCGCCGTGGGCTCGTCAGG
>JAQBQC010000452.1 GCA_028287205.1 Gemmatimonadota bacterium | reverse complement strand
CCGCGCTGCTGCTCGTGTCACTGCAGAAGGGCACTCGCCCCCATCAGCAGCTGCAGCTCTCCACCACCCTCGTCATCCGCGCCTCGTGTGGCGGTCTAGTGTCCTGATGTTCGCTCGTCCCGTTCGCCCTGTTCGCCCCTCGCTCGTTCCGCCCGTCACCCGGCTCCATTCGGAGGAGATACACACTATGTCGTTCAGGTTCGACTCTACCACCCACGTGAGGAATCGCGTGGCCCGAGTGCTCACGTGTTTCGCGCTCGCGGCCGTTGCACTTATTCCAGCTGCGCGCGCGAGTGCGCAGACGAGTACCGGATCTGTGCGCGGATACGTGCGCAGTACGGATGGCCAACCCGTGCCGGATGCCCAAGTGTCGGCGGTCGACAGCCTCACCAACATTACGCGAAACACGCTGTCGAATGCGCAGGGGTTCTACTCGCTGAATGGGCTTCAGCCGGCGAGATACACGATCTCTGCGCGCCGCATCGGATTCAATCCTTCGGCGGTCACGATTCGCGTTCAGGTGGGTCAAGTCCTGAGCAATGACTTCTCGATCGGCGCCGCTGCACAACAGCTATCGCAGGTGACCGTCACAGGAACGGGATCCGGAGCCGAGACGCGATCGACGGAAGCGGGGACCAACGTCACGCAGGCGCAGATCAATCAGCTGCCGACCTCGAGCCGCAACATCCTCGATCTCGCAGCGCTCGCGCCCGGAGTGCATGTCTCTCCCGACAAAATCAACGGCACGGACAAGGAGTTCACCGCGGGAGCGCAGCCAGCGGAGCAGGTAAATCTCTTTGTCGACGGGCAGAGCTACAAGAACGACATCATCAAAGGCGGCGTGGCCGGCCAGAACTCGAGCCGTGGCAATCCCTTTCCGCGCAATGCCGTTCAGGAATTTCGTGTCATCACGAACAACTATAAGGCCGAATATCAGAAGGCTTCGAGCGCAATCATCACCGCGGTCACGAAGTCCGGTGGCAACACATGGGAGGGAAGCACCTTCCTCGACTACCAGAACAAGGGTCTCGTCGCGCTCGACACGTTCCAGATCAAGGATCGACACGACAATCCAACAACGTTCGTGAAGCCCGACTACTCCCGCTATCTTGTTGGCGCGAGTGCAGGCGGGCCTCTCATCAAAGACAAGCTTTTCTTCTTCGGCACCTACGAAGGAAATTTCCAGAATCGCCTGGGAACGGTTACGCTCGGCGGCGACCGCGCGACTTATCCGCCCGCGATCGGCACATTCGACATCAGTTCCCACAAGTCGCCGTTTCACGAGAATCTCGGCTTTGCCAAGTTCACGTACAACATGAGTGACAAGCAGTTGCTCGAGCTCACCGGCAATCTGCGAAAAGAGTCCGACATTCGCGATTTCGGAGGCTTTGCAGGCGGCGGACCGACGGCGTACTCCGCGGCGAATAATCAAATCAACGATGTCTACACGACAGCGCTCAAGCACACGTACTATGGCTCGAGCTGGACAAATGAAGCGACAGCCGCGTTCCAGTATTTCAAGTGGAATACTGATCCGCTCAACTTCGATCAGCCCGGGCTCCAGTACAATCAAATCGGTCGCTTCGGTGGCGCTTCGACCTTGCAGGACCTCACGCAGAAGCGCCTGACCTTGCGTGACGATTTTACGTTCACGGGATGGAATTGGGCGGGCACGCACGTCCTGAAATTCGGTGTCTCGAACGATTTCGATAAGTACAACTTCAACAAGCAGCTGAATACGAATCCGGTATACACGTTCGACGCTGTGAATAACTATCAGGATCCGATCAATGCGCAGCTCGGCATCGGCAACGGCCTCCTGAAGCAGAACAACAATCAGTTCGGTGTCTACGCGCAGGACGATTGGAGTCCCACATCTCGCCTCACGTTCAATGTCGGAGTGCGCTGGGATATCGAGACTGGCATGTTCAATCGCAATTTCGTAACACCGCAGGCTGTTCGCGACTCGCTGACGACATACCGCGACTCGCTGTTCATCGACGTTGATCCCGCGCGTTACTTCACCGATGGCTCACAACGCAAGCTCTTTCTCGGCGCGATTCAGCCGCGATTCGGCGTGAACTATGCAATCGACGAGGCGGCGAAGACGACCGTATTCGGGAGCGTGGGAATTTTCTACGATCGACTGAATTTCAACGCGACGCTCGACGAGACGTACAAGCGGCAGTTCCACTCCTACAATTTCAATTTCGTCGACACCGTCGTCACGGATCCCAACAGCAACGCAATTCAGTGGCAGCCCCAGTACGCTACGCGCGCGGGGCTCGTCGCGCTGGCGAGTGGAGGCGGCGGAACACAGGAAGTCTTCCTGGTTCCCAACGATCTGAAGCCGCCCAAGACATATCAATGGTCCCTCGGTCTTCGTCACGACTTCGGCAGCTTCAACGGAAGCGTCAGCTACAATGGATCGCGAGGATACAACGGCTTCACCTACGAGTGGGCGAACCTGACGTACAACCCAGCCTCAAACGACTGTTGCCTCGCGCACAACGTGCCAGCGTATGGGAACGTGCTCGTGGGTAACAACAACGTGCACACCTGGTACAAGGCGATGTATCTCTCGCTCGATCGCCCTTATCAGAAAAGCATGCTGAGCAATTGGGGCTGGGGCGCCGGAGTAGCCTACACGCTTTCCAAGTCGGAGAAGGAGGGTCAGGATGACTTCAGCTTCCCGCACCTCGATCTTGGCGCGAATCAGCGTCACCCGAGCGACAACGATCAGCGCCACCAGATTGTCGGCAATTTCATCACAGACATTCCGTATGCGTGGGGAATTCAGTTCAGCGGCTTCATGACGGTGGGCTCTGGTGTGCCGTACCCGATTATTGAATTCGTGCGGACCGAGAACAACGGACAACTTCAAACCTTCCTCGGTCAACAGCGGTCGCCGTGGCAGAAGGAGTTTGATTTTCGCCTGCAGAAGAATTTCCTGAACTACAAAGGCAACGAGTTCGGTGTTACGGCTTCCGTATTCAACGCTTTCAATTCACAGAACCTTGGCTGCCTCAACACCCGTATAGCTGGACCTGGCGACACGCCGGGATCGACTGTAGCCGATCCGGCCTTCGGCAAGGCGAATTGCGTCCTCACGGATCCGCGACGCTTCCAATTCGGCGTTCAGTACAGCTTCAAATAACCTCGAGTAGGGACAAAGGGGCGTCGGCCATGTGGCCGGCGCCTCTTTGTTCCTCGCCGTTAGTTTTTCTTGATGATTATTCCGACTAGCAATGTCCGCTCTGCTCGCGTGCTTCGCGGCGCGTTGTGCGCGCTCGCACTGGCCCTTGCCGCGTGCCAGAGCAGCGACGCGAGTGCGCCGCTTCCTCCCGCACCCGCACCGCCCTCCCCCCGCGCAATCGCGTTTCTCGACACGGTGAGCGAGCGCACCTTCCGCTGGTTCTGGGATACACAGAATCCCACTACGCACCTGATCCCCGACCGCTACCCCACGCACTCGTTCTCGAGCATCGCGGCGGTCGGCTTCGGGCTCAATGCCTACGCCATCGGCGCCGAGCGTGGCTGGGTGAGTCGCGCCGAGGCGCGCGATCGCACGCTGCAGACGCTGCAGACGATGTACGCGCTTCCGCAGGGATCAGCAGCCACCGGTGTCGCCGGCTACAAGGGCTTCTTTTACCACTTCCTCGACATGGATACGGGGATACGGTACAAGGACGTCGAGCTCTCGTCGGTCGACACGTCGCTCCTTCTCGCCGGCGTCCTCTTCGCGCAGTCGTACTTCGATGGCGCCGATCCCGCAGAGACATCCATTCGCGCGTACGCGGATTCGATCTACCGTCGCGTCGACTGGGCATGGTTCCAGAATCAGCCACCGCTCATCTCGATGGGATGGACGCCGGAGAACGCGCAGTTCAACAGCTATCAGTGGAAGGGACTCGATGAGGCGATGCTCGTCTACATCCTCGCCCTCGGCTCTCCCACTCACCCGATAGACAGCGCCGCCTGGCAGAAGTGGACGAGCACCTACGCGTGGGGCACGTACTACCAGCAGCCGCACGTCGGCTTCGCGCCACTCTTCGGACACCAGTACTCGCAGGTCTGGATCGACTTCCGCGGCATTCAGGACGACTACATGCGCGGCAAGGGGATCGACTACTTCGAGAACTCCCGCCGCGCCACGATCGCGCAGCGCGCGTACGCGGCCGACAATCCGAACAAGTGGACCGGCTACGCTGCGAACATGTGGGGGCTCACGGCGAGCGATGGTCCGTTCGACGGCAACGTGACGATCGCCGGCAAATCGCGCCATTTCTTCAGCTACGCCGCGCGCGGGACAGACTTCACGGAGACGCGTGACGACGGAACGATCGCGCCCACGGCTGCTGGAGGGTCGATCGCCTTCACGCCGGATCTCTCGATCGAAGCGCTCGTCACGATGCGCGAGAAATACGGCGACAATCTCTTCCAGCAGTACGGCTTCATCGATGCATTCAATCCGACTCTGACCGTGAGCGCGCCGATCACCTCCGGCCGCATCGTGCCAGGCGTCGGCTGGTTCGACACCGATTACCTCGGCATCGACCAGGGCCCGATCATCGCCATGCTCGAGAACTATCACAGCGAGTTGATCTGGAAGAAGATGCGCACCAATCCCTACATCGTGCGCGGTCTTCAGCGCGCCGGATTCACCGGCGGCTGGCTCGCCTCGGCCCCGCAGGCCCAGGGCGCGCACTGATGCTGCGCAGGCGCGCGGCCCGAGCGATCCTCGTCGCGTGCGCGCTCACCGCCTGCCGCGGGGCGGACGCGCGCGAGCAGCGCATCACGCTCCGATTCTGGGCCATGGGCGCCGAAGGGGAGAACGTACAGCAGCTCGTGCGCGAGTTCGAGCAGCAGCATCCCAATGTCGATGTGCGCGTGCAGCAGATTCCGTGGACCGCCGCGCACGAGAAGCTCCTCACCGCCTTCGTCGGCAACGTCACTCCCGATCTCGCGCAGCTCGGCAATACGTGGGTGCCCGAGCTCCAGGCGGTCGACGCGATTCTTCCGCTCGATCGGTACGTCGCGCAGTCCGCGATCGTGAAGGCATCGCGCGTCTTCCCGGGCATCTGGGCGACGAACGTGCTCAACGACACGATCTACGCGATTCCATGGTACGTCGACACGCGCGTGCTCTTCTATAGAAAGGACATTCTCGCCGCGGCGGGCTACGACTCGATGCCACAGTCGTGGGCCGGATGGCGCGACGCGATGCAGGCGATCCAGAGGAAGGCGGGCACGCGGCAGTGGGCGATCTTCCTGCCAACGAACGAGTGGATGCAGCCCGTCGTGCTCGGACTGCAGAACCAGTCGCCGCTGCTGAAGGACGGTGGGCGCTACGGCGCCTTCGAGGAGCCGGCATTCCGCGACGCGTACGAGTTCTACATCAAGCTCTTTCGCGACGGGCTCGCGCCGGTCGCCGGCAACAACGACATCGCGAATCCCTATCAGGAGTTCGCGCGCGGCACCTTCGCGATGTGGATCACCGGCCCGTGGAATATCGGCGAGTTCGAGCGCCGCCTCCCGCCCGACATGCAGAAGTCGTGGGCGACCGCTCCACTCCCCGGCCCCACCGGCGCCCCGTCGGGTATGTCGAACGCCGGCGGCTCGAGCCTCGTCGTGTTCAAGGGGTCCGCGCATCCGAAGGAAGCGTGGGAGCTCATCGAGTTTTTGTCGCGCGCCGACATCCAGCGCCGCTTCTACCATCTCACCGGCGACCTCCCGGCGCAGATCGACGCGTGGCAGGATTCGTCGCTCGCGGGAGACCGGTATCTCGTCGCGTTCTACACGCAGCTCCAGCGCGTGCGCCCGACGCCGAAGGTCCCCGAGTGGGAGTTTCTCACGTCGAAGATCATCGACATCTCGGAGCGTTCGATCCGCGGCGGACTCTCCACCGATCGCGCCCTCGCGCAGCTCGATGCCCAGGTCGATCGCATTCTCGAGAAGCGCCGATGGATTCTCGCGCGAGTCGCGCACCCTTCGCGCGACTCGGCCGCCGTGGTGAAGATCCAGTGAGCGGTGCACGAGCGCAGATCGCGGCAAAGACACCGGAATGGCGCGCCGGCCGCGCGGGCTGGCTCTTCATCGC
>JAQBQC010000442.1 GCA_028287205.1 Gemmatimonadota bacterium | reverse complement strand
CTCACGCCCCCGGATGACGTGAAGTCCGAGCATGTGAAGCTCACGCAGCGCTCCCGGAAGCGCGCCGCGCCCGAGGGCGATCCAGCGCCCTCATGAGCACTCCGCTCGTGGAGGAGTTGATCCCCGTTCCGGATCCGCTCGAAAGCTGCGCACGCTTCAGAGGGTTGCCGTACCTCCTCTTCCTGGACAGCGCGCGCGACCCCGCCCGGCTCGGCCGCTATTCGTTCCTCACCGCGGATCCTGCGCTCGTGGTGCACGGCAAGGGCGCCCGCGCCTCGGTGCTCGATGCGCGCACGGGCGGGGACACACCGCTCGACTCGCACGCGCTCGCGGGCGTGCGCGAGCTGCTCGCGCCCCATGTCACCGACGCGATTGACGGATTGCCGCCATTCCAGGGCGGTGCCGCCGGCTATCTCGCCTACGACTGGGGCGCAGTGCTGGAACGCCTCCCCGCGCCCCGCTATGACGATCTCGCGATCCCCGACGTGGTCCTTCCCCTCTACGACTGGGTGATCGCCTGGGACCACCTCGAGCGCCGCGCGTGGATCATCTCCACCGGCCTTCCGGCAACAGGCGCAGAGAAATCTCAGCGCTGTAACGATCGCCTCACTCTTGTTCGCGAGCGATTGGCGTCGAGATCGCTTAGTACTGAGGCATTATCGTACTCCGCGCCCGCATCCGTGCCGCACGTCGAGCACGCACCGTCGTATCCGGTGTCCGATACCGAGCTTCCCGCCGGACTCGACCTGCGATCCTCGTTCACACACCGCGGCTACCTCGACGCGCTCACGCGCGTGCGCGAGTACATCATCGCCGGCGACATCTTCCAGGCCAACCTCTCGCAGCGCTTCGAGGCGCCACTCACCGAGTCGCCCTGGCTGCTCTACCAGCGACTGCGCGGGATCAATCCCGCGCCATTTGCCGCGTTCCTCGAGTTCGGCGACGTCATCGTCGCGAGCGCGTCACCCGAGCGCTTTCTCCGCCTCGACACGGCACGGCAGGTCGAGGCTCGCCCGATCAAGGGAACGCGCCCTCGCGGCGTCTACCCCGCACACGATGCCGCACTCGGCCGTGCGCTTCAGGAGAGCGCCAAGGATCGCGCGGAAAACCTGATGATCGTGGATTTGATGCGGAACGACCTGTCCCGCGTCTCGCTTCCCGGCAGCGTGCGCGTACCCGAGCTGTTCGCGCTCGAGCGCTACGCCACCGTCCATCATCTCGTATCCACCGTCACCGGCGCGCTCGAGCCCGGGCGCGACGCCATCGACCTTCTCTGCGCCACCTTCCCCGGCGGCTCGATCACCGGCGCTCCCAAAGTTCGCGCGATGGAGATCATCGCCGAGCTGGAGCCATCGCGCCGCGGCGTCTACTGCGGCTCGATCGGCTACATCAGCCTCACGGGCGTCATGGACACGAGCATCGTCATCCGCACCTATCAGGCAGTCCACGGGAGAGTATACTTTTCCGCAGGCGGTGGTATCGTCGCCGACTCCGATCCAGAGCAGGAATACCGCGAGACCTTCGACAAGGCCCGCGCGCTCATTCGAGCTCTCTAGGGGTTGAGCGGCTCGCGGATTCGACCTCTCCAGCAGACGCGCACGGCGTGATTCTTCTTCTCGACAACTACGACTCGTTCGTCTACAACCTCTCGCGGTACGTGCGCGAGCTGGGCGAGCATCCCGTCGTCGTTCGGAACGATGCGATCTCCGTCGAGGCGATCCGCGCGCTCGCGCCCTCGCACATCATCATCTCGCCCGGCCCATGCTCGCCCAACGAAGCCGGCATCTCCGTCAACCTCATTCGTGAGCTCGGTCGCGACACGCCCATCCTCGGCGTCTGCCTCGGCCACCAGGCGATCGGCGCGGCGTACGGCGCCGAGATCGTGCGTGCGCGCAAGCCGATGCACGGCAAGACATCACGCATTCATCATGATGGGAGCGAGCTGTTCGCGGGCGTGCCCTCACCATTCACCGCGACGCGCTACCACTCGCTCGTGATCGCGCCCGATTCGCTTCCGCCGGAGCTGCGTGTCACGGCGACATCGGAAGACGGCGAGATCATGGCGGTTGCGCATCGCACCGATCCCGTCGTCGGCGTGCAGTTCCATCCGGAATCCGCGCTCACCGAGCATGGCTATTGGTTGATCGATCGCTTTCTGCACGGCGATCGCGCGCACGAATCGCCGCTGCCCGATCGCGCCGATCTCGCCTTCGCGCCGGCGGAGGCGCGCGAATCCGCGGTGCCGCCGGTGGAGCTCGTCAGATGATGTTCTGGCTGAATGGCGTTCAGCGCTCCGTCGACGAGCCGCTGCTCTCCCCACTGGATCGTGGCTTCACGCTCGCCGATGGCTTGTTCGAGACGATGCGCGCGCGCGGCGGCACCGTCTTTCGCCTCGATGCGCACCTGGATCGACTCTGCGGGGGCGCGCGCCTGCTCGGCATCCCGATTCCTCCCGGGTTGCGCGACCACGTCGCCGCCGCCGCGCGCACCGCGTTCACCGGTGGCTACGAGCACGCAAGCGTTCGCCTGACGGTCACGCGAGGCCCCGCGCCACCGGGGCTCGCCCCGCCGCCGCACCCTGCGCCCACGGTCGCGCTCGCGATCGCCCCGCTCACGGAATCCGGCGCGCCCCGCGCGATCGTCGCCACCATGGCGAGCGCACGACGCAACGAGCACGCGCTCACCTCGGGAGTGAAGACACTCGCGTACACGGAGTCGGTCGTCGCGCTGTCGCACGCGAAAGCGGCGGGCGCCGATGACGCGATCTTTCTCGATACGGCGGGACATGTCTCGGAAGCGACGGCGAGCAATCTCTTCGCGCTGATCGATGGCACGCTCGTCACGCCACCCTTGAGCTGCGGCGTGCTCCCCGGCATCACGCGCGCCGTCGTGCTCGAGCTCGCACCCACGCTCGGCATCACTGTCGCGGAGCGCGAGATCGCGGAGCCCGAGCTGGCGATGGCGAGCGAGATCTTTCTCACCAGCTCCATCCGCGAGATCGCGCCGCTGGTTCGCATCGCGACCAGCGCCATAGGAACGGGTCGGCCCGGCGTCGTTACCCATAAGCTCATCGAATCCTACGCGGCGCTCGTGCGCGATGAGTGCGGCGCATGATCGTGGAAGCAATCATCACGACCATGGACGAGGCAGGCCTCGTGAACTTCGCCCCTATGGGCGTGGAGTGGGGCGATGATCGCATCGTCGTCAAGCCGTTCCTCGAGACCACGACCTTTCGCAATCTGCGCGATGGCGGCGCCGCCGTGGTGAATCTCACGGACGACGTGATGCTCTTCGCGCGCGCCGCGATCTCGAGCCCGCAGTATCCGGCCTTTCCCGCAGTCCGTGTGCGCGGCGTCGTGCTCGAAGCTGCGTGCTCGTGGCGTGAGCTCGAGGTACGCCACATCGATGCCACGCCGCCGCGGTCGCGCATCGACACGGCAGTAGTGCATCACGGAGCGATCCGCGAATTCATCGGCTTCAATCGCGCGCGAAACGCAGTGCTCGAGACCGCCATCGTGGCCACGCGCACGCATCTCATTTCGGCGGCCGAGATTCGTGCGGACGTCGCGCGACTACAGGTGATCGTCGACAAGACCGCTGGCCCGCGCGAGCACGAAGCAATGGCGCTCCTCACCGTTCACATCGAGAACAAGCTGACAGCGATCGCATCGACGCAGGGTGCTGGTGGCTGATCGCATTGTTCGCGTCGAAGCGCCGGCGCGACTCCACTTCGGCATGCTTGACCTGCGCGGCTCACTCGGCCGGCGCTTCGGCGGCATCGGCGCGGGCGTGTTCGATCCGTCGCTCGTCATCGAGGTGGAGCGCGCGGCGGCTGTGGAAGCGGAGGGTGCGGAGGCGAATCGGGCGGTGGAGTTCGCGCGGCGCTATCTCGCCTCGCAGGGGATGCGCGAGGGCGCCCGAATCGTGATCCGCCATGCAATCCCGGGTCACGCAGGGCTCGGCTCCGGAACGCAGCTCGCGCTCGCCGTCGCACGCGGTATCGCGGAGCTCTACGATCTGCCAACCGATTCCGCCACTCTTGCGACGGCCGTCGGCCGTGCACTTCGGTCCGCGATCGGCACGTGGCTGTTCGATGGAGGAGGATTCATTGTCGAGGGCGGTCGGCGCGAAGATGGAGACCGCATCGCGCCGCTCCTGGCGCGCCTCCCGATACCGGATTCCTGGCGGTGCGTAGTCGCCCTTCCCTGGAGCGGTGAAAGCGTGAGCGGTGAGTCGGAAGTTCAGGCCTTCAGGGAGCTTCCTCCGCCTCCCTTGGAAGAGGCGGAGCACGTCGCCCATCTCCTGGTCATGTCCCTCCTGCCTTCGCTCGTTGACGGGGACCTGGAGTCCTTCGGAAGGGCTATTACGACCATTCAGCGGATCAATGGCGGCTGGTTCGCTCCGGCGCAGGGTGGCCCATTCGCTTCCGGTGCGAGTACCGAGCTGATCAGAAAAATGAGCGGATGGGGCGCCGCAGGCGTCGGGCAGAGCTCGTGGGGGCCCGCCGTCTACGGAATAACTGAAGGCGATGCCAGAGCGGCCGAGCTTGCTGCCAGCGTTCGCGGTGCGCTCAACGGAGGCGGAGTGGTGTACGTCAATCAATTCGCACGCACGGGCGCGCGTGTATCGGTGCTCGATCCAGCCACCGCGCGCGCGTGATCGGTCCGCACCGCCGTTTCTCCGTGAACAATTCTTCGAGGGTATGATGACCGATCTCCGACCGATGACGATGCGCGCACCCGAGCGATGGATCGCCGCCCAACGAATTGTGGTTGGCGCGTGGTTCGCCAAGAGCATCCTCACCAAGCTCGGATTCGTGCTCATCGGCGGCTTTCTTCCGCTCCCCGCAGCATCGCCGCGCTGGCAGGGCGTGATGCCCAAGCTCATCGCCAAGTACGCGTCGGATAATCCCTTTCCGTGGTACAAGAGCTTTCTGCTCGACACCGTGATTCCGAACTCGCATGTCTTTGCAACGCTCACCGCGCTCGGTGAGATCGGCGTCGGCCTCTCGCTCCTCTTCGGATTTCTCACGCCACTCGGTGCTTTTTTCGGTTTGCTTCAGGTCCTCTTCTACGGAATGGCCGTCCAGCAGCAGAGCTCAGGGCAGCAGGGTTTCCACGTCATGCTCTTCATCCTCATGCTGACCTTTCTCTTTGCACGCGCAGGACGACGCTGGGGCATTGACGCGCGGCTGCGCGAGCGCTGGCCAAACTCGAGGCTCGTGCAGCTACTCACGTAGCTGGCACGGTCGAGGCGGATGCAAAGAGGGCGACTCGAATCTCGAGTCGCCCTCTTCGTACTTCATCGTTCGTCGCGATTACGGATTAGCGCCCGACGCCATGTGAGGGCGTCCCGGGGCAAGCCGGCCCGAGCTGCGAGCGTTGACGTACAGCCAGAGATCCTCCATCTGCTCGGGCGTCAACAGCGCCTTCCACGTTGGCATTCCCTTGTCGAGGCGGCCATTCGTCACCGTAGTGATGAACACATCGTGAGTGACACTTCCCTCGGAACTCACGGAGTGACGCAGATTCGGCGCGATTCCACCGCCCATCGCGTCCACACCGTGGCAGCGATAGCAGTACACGGAAAACATCTTCCACCCTTCGTACTCCTGCGGTGATACGACAAGATGATCCCCCGCGCCGCCAGCGGCGGCGGTCTTCTTCGACGTATCGGCGGCCGCCTTCTGGCCCGTATCGGCGGAAGCTGCGCGCGTCGCGGATGTCGACTTCGCGGATGCCGGAGCTGTCGCATCGCGCTTGGTCGTGCTGCTGTCCGTGTGATGCACAGTATGATGCGCCGGCGCGGTTGCGGCGGATGCCGGTGTCGCGGCCGTGTTGGCTGTGCCAGACGATACGCTCGCCGCAGCAACAGTCGGATTGGCCTTCGATTCCGCGGACACAGTTGTCTCCCCCGTTGACACGCTTTCGACCGGCGATGAAGGCGTCGCGGTCGTCACAGAAGCCATCGCTGCGGAATCGGTGGTAGCGGATGCAGAATCGCTTTTGGCGGCGTCCTTACGCGCACACGCCGCTGCAAAGCTGAGCACGCTTCCCACGAGGACGGCGCGGCTGAGCAGTGAAAGGGACGGAGATACGGGGAGCTCAAAACAACGCTTCATCGACATGCTGGTTCACTCCTGTACAGTGCCGTGACGGATGGTCGCTCAGCGCGTGGTGCCTAGTGTAGGCACGTTGTATTCCATTAGGATGCGGTCGATCTCGGGCTTTTTTCGAACGAGAATACTGTCGATCAAGGATCTGAGCTCCCGGTCGGAGCGGCGTGTGCCAATCGCCACTGCGTACGCGAACGGCAGGTCCACGCTGTCCGAATCGGGAAGGGCTGTCAGCGTCATCGGAACGCCCGATTTTTTCGCAAAATAGCCTGCGATCGGACCCCACACGAGTGCGACATCGATGTAGCCCTTCGCGAGCGAGTCGATGATTTCGCCCGGATGGTGCTCGTCGTCGTAGAACCCGGGGAATCCCACGACTCCTCGGCCGGTAATTCCATGCGCACTCAATGCGTGTGCGGGCGGCGTGTTCGTGTAGTCGCCATCCAGCAGGTTCACGCCGATGCGCAGCTTCTTGAGCTGCGCATCATCGAGCGACGTGATTCCGAGCTTCTTGTCTGCACGGCTCACGATATAGTACGTCGAGCGATAGTACGGCTTCGAGGTTGCGACGGGATCGAATCCGATCGGCACGCCGATCACGAGATCACATGTCCCTGCGCTCAGTGTGTTGCGCAGATAGCCTCGCCTGCTCGGCCACCACGCATACGACACACTGTCCCCGAGCTCGCGGGCGATCACGTCCGCGATTTTGTTGTCGAATCCTTCACGCTTTTGGTTCGTGAACGGCATGTTCTGCGGATCGGCGCAGACTCGCAGATTGTGCTTTTGCTTCCACATGCTGTCGGGGCTCAGGAGGATCACAGGCTCGTTCGCTCCCTGCGACGCGGCTCGTCCGGCAAATGTGACGAGCAGTGCGAGCGCAACTGCCGCTCCCTTCATGAATACCTCGATTCTGAATAGCATGAGCTTCATACGGCGACCATCGATCCATGTTCCCTGGGAAGTGAATAAAAAACCGGTGCCGAAGCAAGCTTCGACACCGGTTTTTTGTCCAACTATCCTGCCAAGAAAATTTACTTCTTGGCCGGTGCGTCGAGCGCGAACACGGTGAGCACGCCACCCTGGTTCGTATAGCTGCCCGCATCGCCGAAGGCGCCGAGCGCGCCGAGACCGGCGGTCGGATCTTCAGCTCCGATGCCAGCGGCTACGCCGATTCCGGCCCAGCCTCCGATACCGGAGAGAATCGCGACGTACTGCTTGCCATCGGGACCAACGTAGGTCATCGGGTTGCCGATGATGCCGGACGGCGTCTTGAACTGCCAGAGCACCGTGCCCGTCTTCGCATCGACCGCCTTCAGCCAGCCTTCCATGGTGCCGTAGAACACGAGGCCACCGCCGGTGGTCATTGCACCGCCGTACGCTGCCAGGTTCTCCTTGATGCTCCACTTGATCGCGCCCGCCATCGGATCCCAGGCGATGAAGGCACCACGGTTTCCACCGGGGCCCGGGAACATGCGAACGATTGCACCGACGTACGGCTGGCCCGCGGCATACTTCACCTCGACGCCCTCGTAGTCCATGCAGATGTTGTTGGTCGGCACGTAGAACAGGCCAGTCTGCGGCGAGTACGCCGACGGCTGCTGATCCTTGAAGCCAATGGCGGCCGGGCA
>JAQBQC010000063.1 GCA_028287205.1 Gemmatimonadota bacterium | reverse complement strand
CGGTCAGCGCGACCTCCATCGATCGAGTGTTCGCGCTTGCGGATTCGCTCCACATGCCGAGCCGAGTGAAGGTGTGCGAGGGCATGTGCAGCGCGTGCGCGGCGGACGGCGCGATGCTCGCATAGCGCTGTGCGGCCGCTCGCGCCTTGCTCGCGAGCGGAGGATAGTCGTAGCTGTGAATGATGTAGTGCGCGAGCCCAGGGTGATTCGGCTGCTGTGCCCACAGCGCCTCGAGTATGCCGCCTGCCTTCAACTGATTCGCGTATGTCTTGTCCGTGGGCGGAGCGGAGGCAATGAGTGAGAGCGCATGGAAGATCATCGCCTCCGTATCCGCTGGTTCCCGAATCACGAGCTCGCTCATCGAGCGTTCATAGGCGATCACGCGCGCCCGCTGATCCTTGTGCTCGAAGTCGTCATACCACTGGCCGACGGCGCGCACGTAACCGCGCTCGCGCTCGGACGCACGAGCGGAAAGTCGAGTCGCGGCGTTCGCGGCCTGTCGCCCCAACTGCAACTGCGCGATCGGCCGAGCTCCCGGAGCCATGGGATTCGACCAGCGACTCAGCGCTATCCCCCAATACGCCATGGCACAGGAGGAGTCGGTCGCGAGCACATCATTGAAGGCCCGGATCGACGCGCCAAACTCGAACGAGTGCAGCAGCGCCACGGCGCGATCGAACACCGGCGCGACGGACGAGCTGCACGAGGTCGCGAAGTGCACGGTGCCCAACTGTTGAGCATGCGCATCCTGCGCGCGCGCAGCGGGTGCGTTGAGAGCGAAACAGACCGCCACAGCGGCGACACATATTCGGATCATGTGACACTATAGCGAAGGTACACCACCCCGTTCTCGAATCGCCGCTCCTCCAACAGCTCGAGCTTCACGCGCACATGGTCTGGCAGCGAGCGCTTTCCCCCGCCCACGATGACCGGCGTGAGAAACAGCCTGCACTCGTCTACCAATCCCGCCCTGATCGCCTGCCCGGCAAGCTCCGCGCCGCCTATGCTGATGTCCTGCTGCGCCGACGCCTTCATCCGCCGCACCGCCTCGGCGTCGAGCTCTCGCTCGATTCGCGTTCTGGCGCTCGACACTTTCTCGAGGGTGTGCGAGTACACGATCTTGTCGGCCGCCTTCCAGAGCTTCGCGAAGTCCTGCATGACGGGCCGCTGATCGGCGAAGGTTTCGGCGTGCTCCCATCCCGCCATCGTCTCGTACATGCGGCGTCCGTAGAGATACGTGCCGACCGGGCGCTCGAGATCGTTGACGAACGCGTGCACCTCGTCGTCGGGCGCGGCCCAGTCGAACTTTCCGTCTCGGTTCGCGACATAGCCGTCGAGCGACGTGATCGCGGAGTAGATCAGTTTAGCCAACGAAGTCCTCCCGATTCCGAGTTCTCGTAGCCTGTCGCGTGCTAACGCGGCGCTGAAATTCTTCCAAAACAGCGGCCGCGTTCAAGATCGCCGGCTCTCCGAAGCGTACCCTGAGGTCACGTCCACGCGACGTGACCTTCGTTTTCTCATCTCCTTCCGAGACGCCAAATGCCTGCAATCCCATTTTTGGCCGCGACGCGACGAATCGCCGCCAGCAAAATAGTCGCCGCACTCGCAGTTGCCACGCTCTTCGCCGGCTGCATCGCCGCGGCTCAGTCGCCCGGAGAGCTCGACTACTCGCGCACGCGCTCCAGCGAGCACGGCATCTACCGCGGCACGATCATCGTGAGCGGAGACTCCATCCCCACGGGCAGGCTGCAGAGCTGGACGCTCCATCTCGAGACTGCGGACGGTGCACCGGTCGATGTCGCCACCGTGAGCGTCGACGGGGGCATGCCGCAGCATGGACACGGCCTTCCTACGAAGCCGCAGGTCAAACTCGCGCTCGGCAACGGCAATCACCTCGTCGAGGGAATGAAGTTCAACATGGGCGGATGGTGGGTGGTGAAATTCCACGTGAACTCGACGGCGGGCAACGACTCTCTCGTCTTCAACCTCAGCCTGTAGGCGCCGCCGTGTTCATCTTCGCCTTGATGCGCCTGAAGCCGTGGTCTCGCGCCGCGTTGCTTGGAGTTGTCGTCGCGCTGATTCTGATGTTCACGACGAATCTGCACGCCGTCTCTCGCAAGCGCACGCGCTGGTCGTCGAAGGAGCGCGTGCTGCTCCGCTCGCTCACGCTCAAGAGCCTCGGGGCCATCCCGCGCGATCCGTCCAACCGTGTCGCAGATGACAGCACGGCTGCGAGCTTCGGACAGCTGTTGTTTTTCGATGCGCGACTGAGCAGCACCGGCACTGTGTCGTGCGCAACGTGTCACATGGCCGAGAAGAATTTCCAGGATGGCCGGCCGGTCGGTCGTGGAGTGGGCGAAGGCTCACGGCGTACGATGCCGATCGCCGGCACATCTCGCAGCCCATGGCTGTTCTGGGATGGACGGGCCGATAGCCAGTGGGAACAGGCGCTCGGACCGCTCGAGAACCCCGTCGAGCATGGCGGCGATCGAACGCAGTACGCGCGATTGATCGCTGTGGAGTATCGCACCAGATATGAGTCGATCTTCGGTCGCCTGCCGTCACTCGGGACTCTCCCATTCCGCGCGGGTCCCGTAGGCGACACCGTTCGGGCCGCGGCATGGGCGCGCATTCCCGGCGCTCGCCGTGATGAGATCTCTCGCGTGTATGCCAACATTGGCAAAGCCATCGCCGCGTACGAGCGACGCATCGACTTCGCCCCGGCTCGCTTCGATCGATATGTCGAGGCGGAGCTCGCAAGCGATACGCTTTCGTCGCCGTCCCTTTTTACGCCGGATGAGGAGGCAGGGCTCCGCCTGTTCATCGGCAAGGCGAGCTGCGTGAACTGTCACAACGGCGGTTTGTTCAGCGACGGCCACTTTCACAACACGGGCGTGGCGCAGTCACGAGCGACCGCGCTGCCCGACAGCGGACGAACCTCGGGTGTATTGAAAGCTCTCGCCGGCGAATTCAGTTGCACGAGCCGCTACAGCGATGCGACGGCCCAGGATTGCGCCGAGCTTCGATTTGCCGTCGCGGAAGGACCGGAGCTCGTGCGCGCCTACAAGCCCCCGTCGCTGCGCAACGTGGTCGATCGCGCACCGTACATGCACGCAGGTCAGCTCGCGACGCTCGACAGAGTGCTCGAGCATTACAGCAGTGCGCCGCGCGCACCATTGGGACGCAGCGAGTTGAAGCCGCTGCATCTTTCGTGGAGCGAGCGCCGCCAGATCATCGCCTTTCTCGGCACCTTGACCGGGCCGTTGACGGCGCCGCCAGGCTTTCTCGCCGCTCCTGCAAACCACACAGTGGAGTAATCGCGCATGACGATGGATTCGCCGCTTTCAGTCGGCATGCTCCTGTTCGAGGGCGCAACGCAGCTGGATCTCACCGGCCCGTACGAAGTTCTCTCGCGAATGCCCAACACGCGCGTATCGCTGCTCGCATCCACCATGAAGCCTGTTCGCAGCGAATGGGGTTTGACGATCACGCCCGACGTCGCCCTGAGCGAGGCGCCGCAGCTCGATGTGCTTTGCGTGCCCGGCGGGTGGGGAGTGAATGCGCTTCTGACTGACGAAAGGCTCCTCGACTTTTTGCGCGCGCAGGGCGAAGGCGCGCGCTACGTGACCTCCGTCTGCAGCGGTGCGCTGGTCCTCGGCGCCGCCGGCCTGCTGCGCGGCTATCGCGCGACCACGCACTGGATGTCGCTCGACCTGCTGACGCTCTTCGGCGCCACGCCAGTTGCGGAGCGCGTGGTTCGCGACAGGAATCGCATCACGGGCGCCGGCGTCACCGCGGGTATCGACTTCAGCCTCGTTCTCGCGGCCGAGTTGTTTGGAGTGCCGGTGGCGCAGGCTATTCAGCTGGCGATCGAGTACGAGCCAAGTCCACCGTTCGACAGCGGCTCGCCTCGCACTGCGCCCGAGAACGTTCGAGAGGCCGTGTCGCGTGCGGGTGCTTCGTCGCTCGCACAACGGCGCGCCATCATCGATGGAATCGTGCGGAGGCAGACATGAGCGTGCTGATGCCAGTCCTGATCGGGATCGCGCTGGCGCTCGCCGTTTCCGCGTACGCGAGGTGGATCGGCTTCGACAGGGATCGCGCGTTCTATCCGACCCTGCTCATCGTCATCGCGTTCTACTACGTGCTGTTCTCCGTGATGGGCGGCATCGCGCGCACGACCCTCGTCGAGATCTCGATCATGACGATCTTCCTCGTGTCGGCATCGGTCGGCTTCCGACGCAACTTGTGGCTCGTGGTCGCGGGTCTCGTCGCGCATGCCATCTTCGATGTGTTTCACGGCTCTGTCGTATCGAACTTGGGGATGCCGGCCTGGTGGCCCGCCTTCTGTTCGACGTACGACTTCACCGCCGCTGGCGTCCTCGCGCTCACGCTGCTTCGCTCTCCCGCGCTGACGAAGCCGCGCGGCGCCACCGCGCCATGACGATGCGTGGCCGCTCGGGGCCCCCAACGACGACCGCACGCGCATTCAGCCGCACCAATGCTCGCGGGCGAGGCGTTGGGAGCTATACTATCGCGAGAGAGCCTGCTCGAGTCGTTTCGCGGAGAGAGCACATGGCAGCGCCGATCGAGATGGGGAAGTTCGTCGGAGCCCCGGTGCGCGCGCACACCATTGACGGCGTCTCGATCGCCGAGAATACGTACGCCTCGGGGTTGTCCGTTGCCGCGCACGCGCACGATGCTCCGCTCCTGAGTCTCGTGCTCCAGGGGCATGCCACCGAGGAGATCGGGGGCCACTCGCGCGAGCTCGGCACGCAGAACCTTCTCTACACGCCCTCGTTCGAGACGCACGGCCATCGCTTCCTCACCGCGGGTCGCTGGCTCAACATCCAGTTCTCCGCACGCTGGTTCTCGCGCGTCGGTGCGGAAGCCGGAATCCTGCCGGGCGCGCCACAGCTCGTTCGCGGCGGGGCGACGGTGAACTGGGCATCGCGACTGGGCGCGGAGATTCGCGAGCCGGACGCCGTGTCGACGTTTGCGATCGAGGGCGCGCTGCTCCTCCTGCTCACCGACCTCTCCCGCCTTCCCGTACTCGGCGAGCGCCGCCGTCCGCGCTGGTTCAAGGCTGTGGAGGACGCGATCGAGGCGTCCGTGGCCGAGCCGCCGACCGTGAACGAGCTGGCCGCGCTCGCCGGAGTGCACGCGTCACATCTGCTTCGCACCTTCCGGCACTATCACGGCTGCACCGTCGCGACCTACGTACGGCGCCAGCGAGTGGAGCGCGCACGGGCCGAGATCGCGACATCGAAGCGTCCGCTCTCGATGATCGCGCTGGATGCCGGCTTCGCGGATCAGTCGCACTTCACACGCGTTTTTCGTCAGGCCTTCGGAGAGACGCCAGGCCAATACGCCCGGTCGCTGCGACGCGGCTGAAGATTCGCGACGGATTGTTCAAGAATGCGCGTGGCATTCAAGAGCAATTCGCCGTTTTGATGCAGACTTCCTCACGTCACCGAAACAGTCCAATCACTCGCGAGGAGTCTACAATGTCCAATGCAACGAAGGTCTCGAACGTCTGCACCTGCGCATCCTGCGCAGGCGCGACTTGCACGTGTGGTTGTCAGGCGGTAGCTGTGGACGCGCAGCCGAGCTGCGCCTGCGGCGACGCGTGCACCTGCGGCCCAAACTGCGCGTGCGTGCGCGGCGCGCCTTGCGGCTGTAGCGCAGCGTAGCTCGCAAGCTCGCACGGCCGGCGCGTCGATATGTACTCGGCCATGCTGGCAATGAAAATCACTCGCCCGAACGACGGACATCAAGGCAAAAAAAATGAGAAGGCGCAGAGGACTGCTCTGCGCCTGCTCATCATACTCTCACGAAGCAGCTACTATCGCAGCCGAGCCTTCTACGAAAGTACCGTTACCACACACACCCCGCTCGACCAATTGAAATCCGTCTGATGGTCCAGAGGAGTTCCGCTCCCATCGTCGTAAAACCAGCCGAGCTGCTTGTCGGTTCGGCTCACAAGAGTGGAGTCTGTCACCGAACCCGGGTGCATTGCCCTCGCCTGCTTCATGTCCGCGCTGCAGTCGGATGACGAACTGGAGTCGTTACACGCCGCGAGAAATATCGCACTTGCGACCAACATCGTCGCGCACATTACACGCCTCAGAAACTCTCCCACGCAAATCCCCCCGTGACGTAGTCCAGCCGCTTCTTCACCGGATCGAGCTTCAGAATCACCGTCCCCCCAATTCGCGGCGCCCGTCCCCTCAGCGCCACGTCATCGATCCCATCCCCATCCTCATCGAGCGCGCCCAACGATTCGTGCACCTTGAATCGCAGATCGTTCACGCGAATCGGCGTCGGCTTCCCCGCCGAGTCCACCAGCGCCGCGAGCTGGTGGTAGTACTCGTAGTCGCCCGCCCACTGCGCCACGAACAACAGCACGCGTCCCTTCCCGAAGCATCCGATCGCCTGTGCCTTCTGCGCGTGCAGCGACTTCATCAGCCGCGGTGCCATCTTCACCGTGTCGTTCTGCAGCAGCGTGAGCATCGAGTCCTTCACGCTCGCGAGCCGCGCGCCGAGCGGCGCACTCACGCTGTCGCGCTCACAGCTATCCGCGGCCGCCGGCGTTGCGCTAT
>JAQBQC010000428.1 GCA_028287205.1 Gemmatimonadota bacterium | reverse complement strand
GTGATCGAGCACGCGCTCGAGAAGAAGCCGGAGGACCGGTTCTCGAGCGCCGCGGAGATGGCCGCGGCACTCGCGACTCCGGGATGGCGTGCGCCAGTATCCGCTGCGCCGCGCGCACAAGCGCCTGGATCAGGGCCGCAGCCCCAGTCGCAGCCGCAGCCCCAGCAACGGTACGCCCAGCCTCCATTCGCACCGGCCCCGATGCCTGCGACGCCGCCGCTGCCGATGCCTGTGCGCGATTTTTCGCCGTGGGCGCACCCCGCTGCCTTTCCGATCGGCCCGGACGGCATGCCCGCGCATCCGATGTCGCGCCGCGAATGGAAGGAATGGCGGCGCAACTATCGCGATCAGGTGAGGCAGGGCATCACGGGGCGCCCGGCAAAGACCATCGGCGAGCGCATCATGCATTTTCGCAGGCACGTCGTCAGCAACGTGGCCGTGATTCTGATGCTTGGCGGTATCAACCTGCTCACGAACCCGCGCTTTCCGTGGTTTCTCTTTCCCGCGATCTTCATGCTCGTGGGGATCGTGAAGGAGTGGGGGATGCTCTGGTCGGAGGGCGTGACGCTCGGGCAAATCCTCGCTCGGCCCTCCGCGCCCGACCTCGCATCGCTCGGCTCGGCCGGCGCGGGGCAGGCGCGTGCGCTTCCGGCGCCCGTGATCGAGGACGAGGCCGCGAAGCTCGCCCCGCGCGAGGTGCTCGCGGGCTCGTACGGCGTGAACGTGCGCCGTGCGGTGGCCGATCGCACGACGATTCTCGCCACCGTCGCCTCGCTCGGGAAAACGGATCGCGACATGCTCCCGGACGTCGTGCCCACGGTCACGGCGCTCGTCGATCGCGTGGCGTCGCTGGCGCAGACCATCCATCATCTCGATGCCGATTGCTCGCCCGCGCTCGTGTCCGAGCTCGAGACGCGAATCGCGAGTGTGGAGCGCGAGCCTGCGGATGCCGCAGATCGGGAGCGGCGGCTGTCGCTGCTCAAACGGCAGCTCATTTCCATGACGGAGCTCGGATCCCGGCGCGCGCGTTTGACCGGACAGCTCGACAGCGCCGGTCTCGCGCTGCAAAATTTGAAGTATGACCTTCTCAAGCTTCGCTCATCCGGTGTGCAGTCGGCCATCGGCGACGTCAACAGCGCGACCGTCGAGGCGCGCGCACTCTCCCGTGAGATCGGCCACGTTCTCGAGGCGGCCGATGAGCTTCGTAAGATCGACGTCTAGCGATCTCGCGCGATCGCTCCGTCGCATCGCGATCGCCGTCGCACTCGGAGCACCATCATTGCTCGGCGCGCAGTCGCGGCCGCAGCCGCCGTCGAAGATCCCGACACCAGCCTCGGTAATCGGCTTCGTTCCCGGCACCGATCGCAAGCTGCCCGCGTGGTCGCAGGTGGTCGCCTACTTCACGGCACTCTCGAAGTCGAGTCCGCGCATCCAGCTGCACACGCTCGGCAAGACGACGCTGGGCCGTCCCTTCATCGCGGCGATCATCTCGGATTCGGCGAACATCGCGAACCTGCCGAAGTATCGCGAGATCCAGCGGCGTCTCGCCGATCCGCGCGTGCGACGCCCGGGCGAGCGCGACTCGCTGATCGCGGATGGAAAGCTGATCGTGCTCATCACGTCGAGCATACATTCGGATGAGGTAGGCGGCATCCTCACGCCGCTCGTGCTCGCGCACAAGCTCGTGAGCGGCGAGGACGCCGAGACGCGCGAGATTCGCGCGCAGACGATCGTGCTGATGGTGCCGTCGCTCAACCCCGACGGCGTCGACATCGTGGGCGACTGGTATCGGAGCACGCTCGGCACTCGCGCGGAAGGAACCGATGTGCCCGTGCTCTATCATCACTACACGGGACACGACAACAACCGCGACTGGTACGCGTTCACGCAGCTCGAGACGCAGATGACGGTGGACTCGCTCCACAATCTCTGGCATCCGCAGATCGTGAACGACATCCATCAGCAGGGCACCGATGAGGCGCGGCTGTTCATTCCGCCGTACATGGATCCGATCGAGCCGAACATCGATCCTATTCTCATCTCGGGCGTGAACGCGCTCGGGCTCGAGATGACCTGGCGCCTCATGGCGCAGGGCAAGACAGGAATTTCGAACAACTCGACCTACGATGCGTGGACGCCGAGCCGGGCGTATCAGCACTATCACGGGGGCGCTCGCATTCTGACGGAGACGGCGAGTGCGAGCATTGCGACGCCGCTCACGACCCCGTTCGATTCACTTCGCCCGGGCCGCGGCTACGACTCGAAGGTGTCGTCGTGGAATTTCCTCGTGCCGTGGCAGGGCGGCACGTGGACGATCGGAAACATCGTCGACTACCAGGTGAGCGCATCGTGGGCGCTGCTCCAGGCAACGGCACCGATGCGAAGGACGTGGCTCGAGAACTTCTCGCGGGTGAGCGAGCGCGCGGTGCAGGGGAAGCGCGCTGCGGGGCGCGAGCAATGGCCGGCGGCGTTTCTCATTCCGATGCAGCAGCCGGATCAGTCGTCGCTGCGCACCGTGCTTCGCATTCTCCAGCGCGGCCAGGTCGAGATTCGGCGCGCGACGGCGAACTTCGTCGCCAATCGCGTGCGCTTCTCGGCCGGGACGTACGTGGTGCTTCTCGATCAGCCCTACGGTGCATTCGCGAAGGCGCTGCTCGAAAATCAGCATTACCCGGACTTGCACGAATATCCGGGCGGTCCGCCGAAGGCGCCGTACGATGTGACGGCGCAGACGCTGCCGCTGCTGATGGGTGTGGGCGCGCTGGCGGTCGATTCGTTTCCGGTGACGATGACGGAGCCGATCGCGCAGATCGCGCCGCCAAAGCTCGACGTGCCGGGACTGAGCGGAACCTCCGCCCGACGCATCGCGATCTATCGGAGCTGGAGCCCATCGATGGATGAAGGGTGGACTCGCTTCGTCTTCGACGAGTATCGCATTCCGTTCACGGTGATCGGCGACCGCGAGGTGCACGCCGGCAATCTCGCGTCGCGCTTCGACGCGATCATCGTTCCCGACGAGTCGCCGCGTGCTTTGCAGAACGGTCCGCGTGAGGCGGGCTATCCGGACTCGCTCAAAGGCGGGCTCGGAGCTTCGGGCGATGCGGCGCTGCACGACTTCGTGACCGCGGGCGGCACGCTCGTCACCTTCAACGACGCGAGCCGTTGGGCGATCGACTACCTCAAGATGCCGGTGAAGGACGTGCTTGCCGGCGTGAGCAGTCGCGACTTCTACGCGCCGGGATCGCTGTTCGCGCTCAACCTCGATCAGTCCCACCCGCTCAATCGCCTGATGCTCGCCCACCCGGCCGCGTGGTTCGAGGACGGGCCCGCGTTCGAAATCACCGACACCACGCGGGCGACGGCGGTGGCCGTGTATCCCTCAACCAGCTCCGCGCTTCTCTCGGGATGGCTGCTCGGCGAGGAGAAGCTCCGCGGCCACGCGGCACTCGTGGATGTGCGCGAAGGGAAGGGGCACGTCGTGCTCTTCGGATATCGTCCGCAGTACCGCGCGCAGAGCATGGCGATGTATCCGCAGCTGTGGGCGGCGTTGCTGGGGTGGAAGTAGCGCGCGCACTTTCCGAAGGAGAAATGGCGATCGGCGTGTAGAGCGAGATGCTGCGACATAGATTGTGTGATGCTTTTCGCCGATCGCGTTCTTCTAGTCGCGGCAATGCTGGTCTGCACCTCAGCCGCCACTGCGCAAGCACCAACCACTCCTCCCGCCAAGAAGCAAGCCGCTGCTGCTTTGCCACCGCCCGCCTTTTGCCCCACACCCCCACGCGTCACCGCCCCCGATTCGCTCCCCGATCTCCGCCCCCCACTCGTCCCCCTGCCCAAAGTCGTGCGCGGCCTCTACGTCAATCGCTGGGCGGCGCTCGGTGATCGCGGCTGGGAGCTGATCGGCGTCGCCAGCCGCACGGAGATCAACGCGCTCGTCATCGATGTGAAGGACGACCGCGGATTCGTGCTTTACCGCTCGCGCGTCCCACTCGCGCGAGCCATCGGCGCGGACACCAACCGCCCGATGCGCCACGAACGTCTGCGCGCGATGCTCGATTCCATGCGCGCGCACCACATCTACCCGATCGCGCGCATCGTCGTGGCGAAGGATCCGCTCCTCGCGAACGCGAAGCTCGAGTGGGCCATTCGGCGCAAGGCAGATCCGTCCACTCCATGGCGCGACAGAAAGGGAAACCCCTGGCTCGACCCGCATCAGGACGGACCATGGCGCTACGCCGCCGATCTCGCGTGTGAAGCGGTCGAGCTCGGCTTCAGCGAGATCCAGTTCGACTACGTTCGATTCCCGGACGACAAGCGCCTCGTGTTCGAGGCGATCTTTCCACTCGCGCGCGGGCGGCTGCGCGCGCAGGTGATCCGCGAGCAGCTGCTCGCCACGCGCGAGCGCCTCCAGCCACTCGGCGTTCCGGTCACCGCCGATGTCTTCGGGCTCACGGCCACCGACACCACCGACATGGGGATCGGACAGAAATGGGAGCAGTTCATCAACACCGTTGATGTCGTGTTGCCGATGATGTATCCGTCGCACTACAATCCCGGCTCGTACGGCATCGGCAATCCGAACGCGCATCCGTACGAGACGATCGCTCACGGCCTCAAGGATGCGCATCGCCGCTCGTCGACGGTGCCCGGGGCAGCAGCGCTCAGACCGTGGTATCAGGATTTCACGCTCGGCCCGCCGCACTACACGGCCACAGAGGTACGTGCGCAGATCGAA
Organism: Gemmatimonadota bacterium; assembly: GCA_028287205.1. Lineage (GTDB taxonomy): Bacteria > Gemmatimonadota > Gemmatimonadetes > Gemmatimonadales > Gemmatimonadaceae > FEN-1250. Next base: position 106 of record JAQBQC010000428.1, on the reverse strand, counting down.
GCGGGCTACGCCAACGGTGTGGAAGGATGGGTGCTCTGGAATCCGCGCAGCATGTACACGGAGGGTGCCTTGAAGAACGCGCCCGAGCGCACGGCAATGCAATTCG
>JAQBQC010000424.1 GCA_028287205.1 Gemmatimonadota bacterium | reverse complement strand
ATCGGTGCCGCCCTTCACCTCGAGCGCGCGCGAAAAATCTCCCGCGCTCGCAAATCGATCGGCCGGCGTCTTGGCGAGCGCCTTCGCAACCGCCGCATCCACGCTCGGCGGCACCGTGTCGCGCAGCACGCGCAGACTCGTCGGCTTCTCCGTCATGAGCTTCGCGATCATCGACTGCGCGCTCGCACCCGTGACCGGCGGCTCGCCCGCGAGCATCTCGTACAGCACCGACGCGAGCGAGTACACGTCGCTCCGCGCGTCGATGCCGCGATCGCCCGTGGCCTGCTCGGGGCTCATGTACTGCGGCGTGCCGAGCGACAGACCGGTCTGGGTGAGGCGATTCCCGCCCGCCTCCTTCACGGCGAGCGCGATGCCGAAATCCGTCAGCATCGCCTCGCCCTCCTGAATCAGGATGTTCTCGGGCTTGATGTCGCGATGGACGAGCCCCTGCCGGTGCGCGTAGTCGAGTGCGCTCGCGACCTGCTTCGTGATCGTGAGCGCCTCATCGAGTCCAAGCTGCCGCTCGCGATCGAGCTTCGAGCGCAGCGACTCGCCGCGTACGAACGGGAGCACGTAGTACAACAGCCCGTCCGCCTCGCCCGAGTCGATGAGCGTGAGGATGTGCGGATGATCGAGCCGCGCCGAGATCTTGATCTCGGTGAGAAAGCGCTCGGAGCCGAGCACGGCGCCGAGCTCGGGGCGAAGCACCTTGAGCGCGACCTCGCGATCGAGCTTCTTGTCGCGCGCGAGGTAGACGACGGCCATGCCGCCCGCGCCGATCTCGCGCTCGATGACGTAGCGGTCACCGAGCGCCGTGGAGATGTCGGGAGTGTCGGACATGCCTCGAAAGTGGGATGATTTCGCTTGACGCGCCAGAGCCGCATCGGGTGCGGGCCCGTGTCGGCTATGGTGGTGCGCCCCAGCAGTGCATAGAGTTCCGGCCGGAGCAGTGGGCCGCACAGAAAACTTTGCGGCCTGGCTCGCTCTCGCGCACGCACGCCTCTTCCGAGATGATGACCCATGCCGACTGTCGTAGACCGTCCTGCCACCACCGAGTACGCACCCTATTTTGCGCGCTACGTCGACCGCGTGCCCGGCGGCGACATCGTCGCGCACCTTCGCGAGAACAGCGCGGTCCTCAACGCGACGCTCGCGTCGATTGACGAGGCGCGCGGCGAATTTCGCTCTGCGGAGGGTAAGTGGAGCATCCGTGAGATGCTCGGCCATCTGATGGACGTCGAGCGGGTCTTCGTCTATCGCGCGCTCTACATCGCGCGCGGCGATACCGCCCCGCTCCCCGGTTTCGATCAGGACGACTACGCGGCCGCGGCGGGCTCCGGTGCACGACAGCTCTCCGACCTGCGCGACGAGCTTCGCGCGCTGCGCGAGAGCACGATCCGCTTCTTTGCGTCGCTTCCCGACGATGCGTGGGTACGCATGGGCGTGGCGAGCGGCAACAACATCAGTGTACGCGCGATCGCACACATCGTCGTCGGCCACACGCGGCATCATCTGCAGGTGCTCGCGGAGCGATACGATGTGCCGACGGTCCTTTGACTGCTGAAGCGCAATCCGCGCTCGACTTCATCGCGGAGCTGGAATTCACGCACATGAGCCACGCCCTTCGCAGCGGCCGTTCCTTGCGTGAGGGCGTGGAACGCGGAACGCGCGCCAGCCGTTTGCCTGCATGGCCCACCCCCTCTTCTCCCCGCTGACTTTCCGCGGAGTCACGCTCGCAAACCGCATCACCGTCTCGCCGATGTGCGAGTACTCCAGCATCGATGGCTTCGCCAACGACTGGCACCTCGTCCACCTCGGCTCGCGCGCCGTGGGCGCTGCGGGACTCATCTTTACGGAGGCCGCTGCCGTCGTTCCCGAGGGACGGATCTCTCCCGCCGACCTCGGCATTTGGAAGGACGAGCACATCGCGCCGCTCGCGCGCATCACGTCGTTCATTCGCGAGCACGGCTCGGTGGCGGGGATACAGCTCGCACACGCGGGGCGCAAGGCGAGCACCGCTGCGCCGTGGGACGGTGGGAAGCCGATCGGAGTCGAGCACGGCGGATGGAGTCCGATCTTCGCGCCGAGCGCAATCCCGTTCGATGAGGGATATCAAACGCCGGTGGCGCTGGACAAGGAGGGCATCCGCCGTGTGGTATCGGCATTTACCGCCGCCGCAAAGCGCTCGCTCGACGCCGGCTTCGAGGTGATCGAGATCCACGCAGCACACGGCTATCTGATCAACGAGTTTCTCTCACCGTTCAGCAACACGCGCACGGACGAATACGGCGGCAGCTTCGAGAACCGCACTCGCGTGCTGCGCGAGATCATCGAGGCGGTTCGACGTGTCTGGCCCGAAACGCTCCCGCTCTTCGTGCGCATCTCGGCTACCGAATGGACCGAAGGTGGATGGGACATCGACGATTCCGTCGAGCTCGCGCGCCTGATCGCACCGCTCGGCGTGGATCTCATCGACTGCTCGTCGGGTGGCAACATCCCGAAGGTGCGCATCCCGGTCGGCCCCGGCTACCAGGTGCCGCTCGCGGAGCGCGTGCGCAGGGACTCCGGCGTGCCAACGGGAGCTGTGGGGCTGATCACCGACGCGCTGCAGGCCGATGAGATCGTGAGCTCAGGGCAGGCGGACCTCGTCTTTGTCGCGCGCGAGGAGCTGCGCGATCCGTATTTCCCGCTGCACGCCGCGAAGGCGCTCCATGTGAAGATCCCGTGGCCCAAGCAATACCTTCGCGCGCAGGACTAGAGCGTGCGCGCACGCGCTCGCGACGGCTTCGGACGCGTTCTGAAATGTCAGGCCAATTTCTCGAGCAGGCGCTGCAGCGCTGTCCGCTCGGACGCGCTGAGGCGTTCGAGCCGCGCGCCGAACGCGTCCGACAGCAGCGCGAGCCCTCGCGACAGCGCCTTGCGCCCAGCGGGC
>JAQBQC010000419.1 GCA_028287205.1 Gemmatimonadota bacterium | reverse complement strand
TCGATGACGACTATCACGAGAGCTGGGACATGGACAGCGCCATGCATCCGCAGACGCTCGTTGCATACGCCATGGACGGCCACATGCTCGGCATGGCCCACGGCGCGCCCGCGCGCGTGCACTCACCCGTGAAGCTCGGCTACAAGAACACGAAGTATCTGACGAAGATTGTGTTTCTGCCCAAGCGGAACGGCGGATACTGGAGCGACCAGGGCTACGAGTGGTACGGCGGAGTCTGACGGGCGCTCACTGGCTCGCAGGCATCACTCTGGGATAGCGCGTGGCGCGCGCGGCCAGCAGCAGCGCCATGCACAGCACGAGAGCCGTAAACGCGAAGGGAACCCCAGCAAACGCTCGCCCGCCACGCTGAATCGCGACGGCGAATATCTGCGAGAGCACCAGCGGCGCCACCATCATCGCGATGCCCTGCAGGCTTCCGAGTGCTCCTTGCAGCCTTCCCTGTTCCGTCTCGCTCACCTGTCGCGATGCGAGCGCCATGAGCGAGGGCGAGGTGAGACCACCCAGCGATGCGATCGGGATGCTGAGAAGGAAGAGCGTTCCGGTGTACGCGAACGCGACCACGAGCGCGCTCGCCGCGCTGAGCGAGAGGCCGAGAATCATGGCGTCTCGCTCGCCGATGCGTTTCACGATGGGCCCGATCAGAAACGCCGACGCGATCGTCGAGCCGAGGCCGAAGAGCGCGAGGGTGAGCCCGAGCTGGCGCGCCGACCACGCGTACCGGTAGTCTCCGTACAGCACGAACAACGTCGGATAGACTTCGTGCGCGAAGTAGAAGAGAAAGAACGTCGCGCCTAGCGCGAGCAGCTCGGGGTGCGCGCGCAGAAAGGACAGCGATCCGAGCGGATTCGCCATATGCCAGGGCACACGCGCGCGCTTCTCCGGCGGAAGCGATTCCGGCAGAATGAAATATCCGTACGCCGCATTCGCGAGACTGAGCCCGCCCGCAACCCAGAACGGCAGCCGCAGGTCGATGTCGCCGAGCACGCCGCCAACGGCGGGTCCGATGATGAATCCGAGTCCGAAGGCCGCGCCGAGCATTCCGAACTTGGCCGCGCGCTGATCGGGAGGCGTCACGTCGGCGATGTATGCGCTTGCGGTGGAATAGCTGGAGGACGTGATGCCCGAGACTATTCGCCCTACGAACAGCCACGCCACGCTCGGCGCGAGCGCCATCACGAGATAGTCGAGGCCCAGGCCGAAATTCGAGAGCAGAACGACCGGTCGCCTGCCGAATCGATCCGACATCGCACCGACGAGCGGCGACGCGAGGAATTGCATCGCCGCCCACACGAAGCCGAAGAGACCAACGATCCGCGCGGCGTGCGCGACATCTCCGCCTTCGAACGCGACGACGAGCTTCGGGAGAACGGGAACCATGATCCCGAGGGCGAGCATGTCGAGCGCAACCGTAATGAAGATGAACGCGAACGCCGCACGAGTCGGCCGGATCATCAGGGGACGTATCGCGCGACGCCCATGCAGATCACAGCCAGCAGTGTGAGCACGGCGGCTGCCTGTCCCGCGCGATAGAGTCGATTCTGCAGTCGGCCGATCTCCGCGGCCTGCTCCGCAGACGGCTGCTTTCCGGCAGCCTGGATCGAGGCCATGAGCGTTCCGAGCTTCTTCGAAGTCGGCATATTGACGGCCACGCCGAGGATCGCGGTGAGAATCGCGAACGCGCCGCCCGCGGAGAAGGTGCGGCCGGCACCGGTGTGCATCCACGCCGGGCCGAAGGCGGTCAGGTCAAGCCAGAACAGAGACAGCCCCGACAGTATCGTGAGGGCCATCAATGTCATCAGGTACACCGGAAGTCGCTGCACGCGCACGAGTTGCTGCATGAGTGCGCCGCCGGAGGGGCCAGTCGCGCGTATGGCGGGGGTGAGATACCACCCGATGAAGATCAGTGCGCCCGCCCAGGCAACTCCGGCGACGACATGGACAAAGCGCGCGAGGAGGAATACCGTCGTACCGTGCATATGAGCTCTCGATCAGGATTGTGAGCCTGCGTGCGAAGCTCGCTACACTAAGTCCAGCCGAACCGATGCGCCAGCGGAAATCACGCGCCGCTTTCGAAGGAAATGTCCGTTTCTTGCGGTGACGTACGCTCTGAAAGTATGGGTCTCAAGTACGTAGCGTTCCTCCACGTGACCTATGCCCTCGACATGATTTCGATAGACATGCTGGCGCTCGTCGTACCGGTTGTGCTGCTGATCGTTGCCATTCGCCGGAACACCGGTGTCCTGGCCGCGCTTCTTCTGCTGATGCTGTTCATCATGACGATCTAGCTCGCACCCCGGAGCGGATCAGATGACGACTAGCGCTGTGGCGGCAGCGTGACTGCGGCAGGAGCTCCGCGCACGAAGGCGATGTAATCGGTAGGCGCGGGCTCGCTGCCCGCGCCGCGCACCACCATGGCGACCTGCCCGCGGTGGTAGCACCCGTGAAGGATGACTTGCAGGAGCATGTCCTCCACGGTGGACTCGAATGCGGCGCCCGCGCTGTTGCTGTAGGCGACCTTCTGCTGCAGGTCGTCTGCCGAGCGTGACTCGAGAAGCGCACGCAGCCCCGCCGCGTTCTCTGCCGCCAGCGCCGCGGCGCGTTCGAGTGTGAGATCGGGCCAGATCTTTTCCTTCGGCCCGCGCCCGAGAATTCTCGCCAGCCACGTGTGCTCGGTGCCCAGCACGTGCGCGTAGAGGTCGAGCGCACGCTGATCAAGATGTGTCATCGCGAACAGGGAGTCGAGCACGCGCTTGTCCGCCCACACGAGATGATCGAGCAGCTTCTCCAGCTGCCGATCGATTCCCGCGATTCCGTCAGTCGGCATACGGGTAGTCGGGATCCGCGAGACGCGACGCGCGCGCCGATGCTTCCGGACCGGCGATCTCCCGCGCGAGCTGCAGCAGCATCGGGCTGAGATGCTCGCCGTAGCGAAGCAGGCTGGCGGCACGCGCGCGGCGCGCGAGCAGGAAGGCGAGGAATGGCTGGTCGGCCTTCTGCGCATTGCAGGCAGGGCAGCACAGCACGAGGTTGTCGCGCCGGTCGTACGCGGTCTGCCCGCGGCGGGGCGTGACGTGATCGAGTGTCATCAGCTCGGCGTCGAAGCGTCGCTCGCAGTACGCGCACACCGAGCCATGTCGCCCCAGCAGCCATTCGCGCGTGGCCTGATAGGCGTTTCGGCTGGTGGGGAGCGAGGTTGGACGCTGCGCGGTGCCCGTACGGCGGCGGGGCCGACGAGGGCGGCGGGGTGTGGTCACCGGTTGTAACGTGTAGTCATGAGTCAACTGAAAGATAGCCTTCTCCGGTGCGCTTGGCACCGGCCGATGCGGCAGGCGGCGATTTAGTCGCGCGCCGAGCCAATTTTGTGTTCGAGCAGCGCGACGGCCTTCGCCGGATCGCGAACCTCGACGATGAGCTTGTCGTAGAACTCGTGATCGAGATCGAGCACGATCGTGCGCTCCGGGTTGTGCACGTCCCAGAACACGTTGTTCCCGTCGCGGTGAAACGTGCCCGCGGTGAGAATGCCCGGTACGTTGGTGCCGAGCAGCCGAATGCCGTGATACCACCCGCGCGCGAC
>JAQBQC010000413.1 GCA_028287205.1 Gemmatimonadota bacterium | reverse complement strand
GGGTGTGTCGGTCACGGGTATGGCCGCTGATGCGAAGGGCTGGAAGGGCACGGCGAGCCACAGCGCGACGACCAAGAAGTGCTACGCCGGCTTCGGAAGTCAGGCAGCTGCGACGACCCTCGACGGTATCATCACCTGCGATCCGTGATCTGAAGAGCTGCTCCAGCAGCTCACCCAGAACGCACAAACGCCTCGCGCCGCTACAGCGCGGGGTGTTTGTGCATCTGGTGCGCGTTCGCGCCCTATCTCGCGCGACGCCGGATTCAGCCAGTCGGATTCGCCACTTTGGGAAACTGCGCGATGATGTCCTTCACAGCCACGGCCAGCTGGTGCGCATACAGCTCCGGATCGTTCGGGATCTTGCTTACGCCCTGTCCACGCCAGACGAGCTTTTTGGTGCTCGCATCGACTACGTCAACGATCACGGTTCCGGCAGGGTAGTCACGCAGGTCCACCCTGCCTGAGCTCGACAATCCAGAATAGTCGTAGGGATATGCTCTCACGTCGATGATGTGCCCCGTTCCGGCATAGTAGGCGACGAGAAAGTCTGGCGCCGATGACTCCCGGTAACCGCGGCCAGCGAACGAATGCACGATATCCGATCGAATCGCCTCTCCTACGGGCGAGCTGGCAAGCATCGGATCCATTCGAGTGACCGAGCTGTCCCCCGCGCCGCTCGAGTCCTTGACGTCGCCGCTACGCACGGACGTGTCGCCCGCGCTCCCACTGTCGTTCGCAGTCGCCCGAGGCGGCACTGTCATCATCGCGAAGGTGTGATACGTAGAGAGCTTGGCGTCGTCGGCGTGCGAGCTCGCCACTGCAACTCTCTCTGAACATCCGATGACCGCCCACGTCATCATGGCTGCGCGCAACCAACGCATCGGCGATCGTCCTCGATCTGTCTTCATCCATGCCTCCGAAATTGTCGTGAGGCGCCATTCGTGAATCGTGGCGCAAGGTGAGTCGGAGGATGGTCGCTCGTCGATTCGCTGTCGTGATCGAAAGTGCACTGCATTCCGAGCACTTTCGTTCAAGCGCATCGTGCTCGCCCGGGCCGGCACTTCGCTGCACCATTCGACAGGCCTCTGTGGAGCATGTCGATGTCCCGTCCGAAATACGAGCGCGGTTGTTCGGCGCGTTCGCGTAGTGCGATCCTCGTGATCATCGCAGGGACCGCGCTGCTGGTCGCTGCCGCGCCGCTCGCGGGCGGCGTGTTGGGCGCTCTGGTGTTCGCGACCGTGCTGGACGCGCCATACCGGAGACTCTCGGCCCGCATCGGTCGCGAGCGCGCCGCATCGCTGATGCTCGCCGCGTGCGTGTTGCTCGTGTTCGTTCCCGCGCTCGCAATCGGGCACGCGTTCCTCGAGCAACTACGCAACTTCGATTTTCAATCGCCCGGCGGCACTCGGCTTCGGGACGTGATTCCCGGCGACGGAACGCGCGCTGGCGAGGTCGTCGCTGCGATCGAGTCGCAGAAGGACGCCGTGCGCGAATGGGCGGCACGCGTGGCAACGTCGTTCGCAGGCAGTGCCACGCACGGTTTGCTCAACCTGATCGTCGCCTTCCTCTGTTTGTATTTCGCGCTGCTCTCGGGCGACACACTGTGGACGCGCGTGCGCGGATACCTGCCGTTTTCCCCCGAGAGCTCCGATCAGCTCGGAACAGATCTCCAGCGTGTCACGAAGGCCACTTTGCTGGGCTCCCTTCTCTCCGCCGCGCTGCAAGGCACTTCGATGTCGATCGGCTTCCTCCTTGTCGGCTTCCATGGCGCGGCCTTCTGGGGCGTCATGGGCGGGCTCGCATCGATGGTTCCTGTAGTGGGGAGCGCGATCGTGGCGGTTCCCGCCGCGCTGCTCCTGCTCGTCCGACACAACACCGGCGGAGCGCTGATCGTCATGGCGTTTGGATGGCTGGTGCCGGACCTCATCGACAAGGTTGCACGCGCCATGGTCTCTCGCCGGCTCGGTGACGTGCATCCGCTCACGACACTGCTCGGGGCCCTCATCGGCGTCCCGCTCTTCGGCATGATCGGAATCGTTGTCGGACCACTCCTGATCTCGCTGTTCCTGGCGCTTCTTCGCGCGTACCAGCGCGACTACGGAGCGACCGAGCTCACGACGTCCAACGAACGGCTTCACGCATCGCACACTCTTACGGGGACCGCACCATGAGCACAACACCACCGCGCGCCAGACATTCACATATCGCGGCACGCGTCCGCGCCTCGATCATGCGCAGCCTGATCGTATCGATGATCATCACTTCGCGCGCTCACGCTCAAGGCATGCCGCCAACGCTTGCCCAGTTTCTTCAGCAATCGATCTCGCTCAAAGGCGATGAGATCACCGCTGCGAGCAGCGGAGCGCCGGTGGTGAAGGTGCTCGACCCGTCCGACCAACGCGAGGTCGCAGTGTTCGGCATCGTGAGCATCGGCGTAACGCGATCGTTCTATGTCGAGCGCGCGACAGACTTCCCCTCCGCGCTTCGCGACCCGACACGGCTGCACTTTGCGCTGTTCAAGGATCCCGCGGTCGTGTCGGATGCCGACGCCTTCTCGCTGCCGCATGATGATCTCAAGGATTTGGCGAAGTGCCAGCCTCACTCCTGCAAATTGAAGCTTCCAGCCGACGCGATTGCCCGGCTGCGTGCGATCCTCGGTCCGGCGGCCCCGTCAGCCGACTCGCTGGTGAACGCGTACTTCCGCGCGCGAATGGTGGACTACGTAACGGGCTATCGCGCACGCGGCAACACCGCGTTGCTCGAGTATGACGACCAACGGTCCGCCGACTCGGCTGTTCAGGTGTTCCACGCGCTGCTGTCGCGCTCGCCGTACACGTACCAGTACGCGCCGTCACTACAGCGGTACCTGGAGAACTATCCCGCGGATCGTCCCGCGCATGCGCGAGAGGCGATCTATTGGTCCGAGGATGATCTGCCCGGCCTGAAGCCCACGCTGACGATCGCGCACGAGGTCGTGTATGCGCCGTCGGAGCTGCCGGGCTCCACGCTCATTGCCACGAAGCAGCTCTACGCCGATCACTATCTCGACGGAGCGCTCGACCTGACTGCAGTGGTGGACGGAGCGAAGGTTGGCACCGCAGCAGACACGGGCATCTATCTGGTGGTCCTCCGCCGCCTGCACTTCGACGACTTGCCAAGCGGAGGAATCATGAACGTACGCGGAAAGGTGGTCGGCAAGCTGCGCGACCAAATGACGGCATCGCTTCGAAGCGCAAAGAGTCGAGCCGAGCAGGCGTACGGCGCTGCACACGAGTCACACTGAACGTGCGTCAGATGCGAAGGGACCTCGTCCGGGTGCGCACCTTCGACGCATCAGATGCTCGACGAAAGTGCTAGTAAAGTGTGGTCGTTTGCCAAATGGATCGCAGCACGTGGAACTGATATTCTGCCCTCCTGACTACGGCGGCCGCCCGACGGCTCGCAAGGAGGCGCGCGATGTACAATTTTCGTTTACGGCGGCCGCTCGACGCTCGAGAGCGCACAACCGAACGCGAGCACGACCCGCTCCTGGGCACGGAGGGGCCGTCACTGCCGAAGATGCCGTGGACGAGCGCGACGATTGTCCCGGTCGCACGTCGCGCTGACTTCCGCCGCCCACTACCGGATACGCTCCCCGGTCTCATCTCCGGTACGTACGAAGGAAGTCACATCGCGCAGCACAC
>JAQBQC010000395.1 GCA_028287205.1 Gemmatimonadota bacterium | reverse complement strand
GTGCGCATTTCGACCGCGCTGATCGCCGTTGTCGTGCTGCTTGCCCCCGCTCTTCGCGCGCAAAAGACTCCCCAGATACCCAGCCGTCCGAAGCTTTGGGCAGGCGCAGACACCAACGACGCCCGCTCCTATTACCAGTACGGCGTACGAATGATCGACAGCAAGCCGGAAGAATCGAGTCGCGCCTTCTACTGGGCTTCGCGCATCGATCCGTCATCCGGCGAGGCACTCTACGCCATGCGCACCGCGGCGCTCATGCAACTGAACGCGAGCGGGCTGGTCGACTACTACGACTACTCATCAAAGAAGCGGAAGCCCGAGTTCCTCGCGCTCGATTCCCTTCTCTATCGCGCCTATACGATCAACCCGTTTCTCTATCGGAGCCTCGATCGATCGCTCACGCGACGCATCATCGAAGCCGAGGTGCGAGATGAGAATCCGAGCGTCGATGCTGCGGAGCTGAATCTCGCCATCCTCAAGTACATGCAGGACTCGAGACACACGGCGTGGCAGTCCTACTCGATGGGGCGCTTCCCCGAGGCACTCGAACAATACGCGAAGCAGCTCAAGGATCTCGAGAGAACGAAGAACAAGCGGAACAAGCGCGACCACGAAGACGATGCGAGCGAGATTCACGCGGAGCGCGCGCGAATCTTCTATCTCATCGGCAACATGGACAGCTCGCTCACAGAGATGAACGCAGCCATGGCAGGGCTGCGTGAGCGCGACGCGAAGGAAACGGTCATCCTCTACGAGTCGAAGGCGATGTACGACCAGTCACTCGGCATGATTCACGAGCAGGCGAAGCATTTCGACCTCGCGCGCGAATCGTACGCGCACGCGCTCGAGGAAGATCTGTCCTACTTCTCGGCGCACACGAAGCTGGCGATGCTGCAGCTCGCGCAGGGCGACACGACGAGCGCCCTCACCGAGATGGACCTGGCGGTGCAGCTTCAGCCGAACGATCCGGTGCTGCGCTACAACTACGCGACCGTGTTGATCCGCGCGAGGCGTGACGGCGAGGCGGCCACGCAGCTCACGAAGGCCATTGCAGCGGACCCGTTCTATCCGGCGCCGCACTTCCTCATGGCGCGGATAGCGGACGTGGAGGAATACACCGAGGACGCGGTGAAGGAGTACCAACAGTACATCTCGCTCACGACCAAGACGGATCCGCAGGTCGCTGCGGCTCAGACGCGTTTGACGGCGCTCACATCTACGGTCGCAACGAAGACAGCCGCGCCGTGAGCGCGGCTCTGGCACGCTCGAGATCACGCCATGCCAACGCGACCCGCCGTTCGGTGACGGCGCTGGTCGTGCGCGTGAGCGCGGGGGCACTGCTTATCGCGTTGGTTCTTTCACCGGCGCTCGGTGCTCAGAAAGCGACGTCCATACCGCTGCGTCCCAAACTCTTTGCAGGAGCGGACACGAACGACGCGCGCCTCTACTATTCGTATGGCGTTCAGTCGCTCGACGAGAAGCCGGCCGAGTCGGTGCGAGCGTTCTACTGGGCCTCGAAGCTCGATCCGTCGTCGGCCGAGGCATTGTACGCGCTGCATGCGGCAACGATGCTCGCTATGACGCCCGATGAGCTCGGGCGCTACCTGGACCGCAGGGATAAGACGCGCCGGCCCGAGTATCTCGCGATCGATTCGCTGCTGTATCGCGCGTTCACGATGAACCCGTTCCTGACTCGCACAATGGAGCGTCAGCTCAAGCAGCGCTCCATCGAAGCGATCATCGTGAACTCCAATCCGTCGATCGATCGCGTGCGACTGAACGATGCGATTCTGACGCACATGCGCGCGATCAGGAATACCGGCGAGATGGCAGCCGCGGACGGGCGCCTCGCGGAAGCACTCCAGGCGTACGCGAAGGAACTGTCGTACAAGGGATTCACATCCGAGCAGCGGGAGTACGTCGCGACCTTCATCCATTCCGAGCGCGGACTGCTCTTTTACCGGTTGGGAAACCTGGACAGTTCGCGCGCCGAGATGACTGCCGCAGTTCAGGAGATGCGCGCGCGGGAGGAGGACGCGAGGAAGCGCGTGGTGCTCTATATCTCGAAGGCGATGTTCGAGCACCTGATCGGCATCATCGACGAGCGGCTGGGGCAACCCGACAAGGCCCGTGAGGCGTACGAGCAGGCGCTTCAGGAGGATCTGTCGTACTACGGCGCGCATCGCAGTCTGGCAGCGATGAGCATCGCGAAGGGAGATACCGCGAATGCGCTGCTTGAAATGGATCTCGCGGTGCAGCTTCAGCCGCTCGATCCGGTACTCCGCTACGACTACGCGAAGATGCTCGTCACCGCACGTCGGGATGGAGAGGCAGCCGCCCAATTGATGAAGTCCATCGCGGCAGACCCCTATTATGCCGCGCCACACATGCTGCTGGCGCGAATCGCGGATGTCGAGCAGTACACCGACGATGCGCTGCGCGAGTATCAGCAGTACACGACACTGGCGGCGAAGTCCGATCCACAGCTCTCGGTGGCACGGCAGCGCGTCACGGCGCTGACATCGAGCGTCGCCTCAGCGCCCGCGCCTGCCACACCATGACAGTCACGCGGCAACCGCGCGCGCTGTGCACCTGCAGTCTCTCGTCACAAAGCATGACTCTCGAAGCTGAGCGCCACCGTCGCCTCTACCCAGGCCAAGTAATGCGGCTATTCTCGCGTGCCATTGTCGGAACGCTGATGCTTGGATTCCTCGCGCCGCAGCTGCGCTCCCAACAGCCGGCTCCCGACTCGGCGGTTCTGCGCAAGCGCACGACGTACGAGGACCTGCAGATGTTCTCGCAGGTGCTCAATCAGATTCGCGTGAACCACCCGGATTCGGTCGACAGCCACGAGCTGCTCATGGCCGCAATTCGGGGAATGGTACACGCGGCAGATCCGCATTCGTTCGTGATTCCGTACGTGCGGCTGTCGCCCGCGCGCGAGGCGGCGTTCAAGGCGGGCAAGCTCTTTCCGATTCCGGTCGACTTCGAGTATCGCAGTGGCGCGCCGATAGTGTCTGCCGTCGCGTCGGGCACCGCGGCCGCGCGGCAGGACATTCTTCCCGGCGACGAGCTGGTGGCAGTCGACGGAAAGCCCGTGCTCGCCGAGAGCGCCGATGAGCTGGGCGTCATGCTCTCCGGAGAAAAGGGGTCGAGCACGACGCTGTCGCTGGAACGGCTGCGCTCCGACGGAACACTCGCGCGGCTCGAGCGCAGCGTGAAGCGCGAAAAGATCGGCGAGACCTCTGCCGTTCCCGCGGTATTCATGATCGACGAGGCGGCGGGCACCGGGTACGTGCGCATTTCGAGCTTCATGAACGAGAAGGTCGGCGACGATCTGCACGACGCGCTCGGCAAGCTCGAGGGAAAGGGAATGAAGCGCCTCATACTCGACCTGCGCGACAACGGCGGTGGAAGTGTGGCCGAGGCGGCGCACGTTGCGGGGGAGTTCCTGCCGAAGGGAACGATCGTGTACACGTCGGAGGGACGGAAGACTGCGGAGACGGACACGGGTCGCGTATCGCGCTCGTTCTGGAGGAGCGAGCGCAGATATCCGATCGTGCTGCTGGTGAACGCGGGCACGGCGAGCGCGTCCGAGCTCGTTGCGGGCGCGCTGCAGGATCACGATCGGGCGCTGATCGTTGGACACACGACGTTCGGCAAATCGCTGCTCATGCGCGGGTTCCCGATGGCGGATGGCTCGATCATCGAGCTCGTCGTCGGGCACGTGCGCACGCCGTGCGGACGCATCGTGCAGCGGCAGTATCACGGCGTGTCGCTCCACGACTACTACCGGCTCGCAGGCTCGGACCGCGACACCGCGAGCCGTCCATCGTGCAAGACGGATGGGGGTCGCAAAGTGTACGGCGGTGGCGGGATCTACCCGGACATCCGACTGCCGGATGCACCCGCGGCGCCGGAATGGCTCGCCCGTGCATCCGAGGACGATCTGCTCCTCAAGTGGACGGGCGGATGGGTGACGGCGAACGCCGCGTCGCTGACGTCGCTCGATGCATTCGCGGCGAATCCATCGCTGCCGCCCGCTGGAGTGACGGAGTTCCGCGCGTTCGCATCGAAGAACGGCGTCGCCATTCCGAGCGACAGTGCAACGGATGCGCTGCTGCAGCGCGTGCTCGTGCGCACGGTCGCGGCAACCAAGTGGGGAGACGAGGGCTACTATCGCCTCGCGGCGGTCACGAGCAGCGAGGTGGCAGTTGCGCGCGGCGCCTTTGGCCGCGCGCAATCGATTCTCGCCACGCGATGAGCGCTCCTGCTATTCGACGTGGATCTGCTGAACCATTCCGTGCGTGAAATGCGGCTTGCCGTCCTTCGCATCCGGTAGAAAGCAGACGAACGCGTAGTCGCCCGGTGTGAAATTCGCGGTGATGAACGCCGTCGTCCCGTTCGGAATGGCTGGCACGCCACCGATCGGCTCGGCGGGTGGCGGTCCCACCGGCTTCTCGGCCCACACCGGAACGTCCTGCGCTTTCTTGCCTGGCGCGAGGCGTGCGAGCAGAAGCTCGTGCGACTGCGTGCCGGCATTCTCGATGCGAATCGTGTGCTTCCCGGCGGTGATGGGCTTCGACGTGGTGAACGAATAGTCGTTGAGCGTCATCACGATGTCCGCCGTCGGAGCGGGCGCGGACGCATCGGTCGATGCGGTGACGGTGAGCGGCCGCACCATGCCCTTCGCGAAGTGCGGAGTGCCGTCAGCGGAAGGAATGAAGCAGATCAGCGCGTAATTTCCGGGATCGAGCGTCTGCGTGGTCGAGGTCATGCCGCCACCGGGATGCGACGGATTCACGCCGCCGTGATCGACCGCCCACTTCGGCATGGGCCCCTGCGTTTTCATCGCCTGCTCTATATCCGCAACCGTCTTGCCCTCGTTCAGCTTGACGAAGGCGACGTGGTGCATCTCCGAGCCATTGTCGACGAGATGAACGGTCATCATTCCCGACGGCACCTCATCGGGCGCTTCGAATTTGTAGTCCGTCGCGATCACCGTCATCTGGTGCGGTACTGCCGCCGCAACGGTGTGCGTGGAGTCGGACGCGTTCGCGGACTTTGACACGTCCTTGGTGGTGCACGCCGCAACGAGGGCGACGAGCGGCAAGAGTGACCGCGAATCGAAAAGCGACATTTGCTACCTCGGATTCGGTTGGGGGGTGGGGCTAATCTGTGGCGCCCACGCTCGCCCGTCCAGCGAGCCAGCGGGAATAGGTGCCGAGGACGCGCAGGGACTCGGTGGCACCTCGCAATTGGTCGAGCGCGGCATCGAGCGAAGGGTCGGCGGCCGGATGGTCGAGCTCGAGGAAGAACCGGTAGTGCCAGGGCTCTTCGGCGGGACGCGACTCGAGCTTGCTCATGTTGATCCCGTTCGCGGCGAGCGGCTCGAGCACGCGGAGGAGCGCGCCGGGAACGTTCGGCGTGGTGATGAGCAGCGCCGTCCGCGCCGCCACGCCACGGTCGAGCGCACGCGGCGCTCGCGCGATCATCAGAAATCGAGTCTGATTGTCGCTTCGGTCCTCGATGTTCGCGGCGAGAATATCGAGATCGTAGCGCGCAGCCGCTCCGCGTCCGGCGATCGCGGCCGCACGCGGATCACGCCGCTCCGCGATGTCACGCGCGGCTCCGGCGGTATCATATGCCGCGCGCGCGGTGATCGATGGACGCGCGCGCAGCCATCGCGTACACTGGGCAAGCGCGACCGGATGGCTCTCCACGGTCGCCAGCGCATCGAGCGATGCGCCGCGAGGCGCGAGCACGCAGTGATGGATCTCGACCACGGTCTCCGCCGTCACGTGCAGCGATTCGCAGGAGGTGAGGGCATCGTAGCTGCCCACCACCGATCCCGCGAGCGTGTTCTCGATCGGCAACATGCCCGCGTCCGCGTCGCCGCTCTCTACGGCTTGCGCGACATCAATGAACTCGCGGCACGGAACCGCGGTCGCGTGCGCATCGAGATTCCGAATCGCCTCTTCGCTGAACGCGCCGAGCTCTCCCTGAAATGCGATGCGGGCAGGAAGGGTCACGCGCGCTCGTGCGACGGCTCGCGCATGGTGCGCCCGGCGGCTTCCGCGAATGGAGCGAGGCGCGACATGACGTCGGCGAAGGCGGAGAAGTCGAGCGACTGATCGCCGTCGGAGCGCGCGTCTTCCGGATGTGGGTGTACCTCGATGATCAGCCCGTCCGCGCCGGCCGCGATCGCCGCGAACGCGAGCGGTGCGACGAGCGCGGCACGGCCGCCCGCATGACTCGGGTCGACGATCACCGGAAGATGCGTCTCTTCCTTGAGCACCGGGATCGCCGCGACATCGAGCGTGTTGCGCGTCGCCGTCTCGAATGTGCGAATGCCGCGCTCGCAGAGCACCACGTCCTGATTGCCGCTCGCCATCACGTACTCGGCCGCCATGAGCAGCTCCTTGATCGTGGCGGAGAGGCCGCGCTTGAGGAGCACGGGCTTCTTCGTGCGGCCGACCTCGGCGAGGAGCGCGAAGTTCTGCATGTTGCGCGCGCCGATCTGCAGCATGTCGGCGTAGCGACACACCGTGTCGACCTGACGCGTGTCCATCACCTCGGTGACGA
>JAQBQC010000342.1 GCA_028287205.1 Gemmatimonadota bacterium | reverse complement strand
CGATCGGCTCGCGACGATCGCGCACTCGACGAAGGGCGGCGACATTCCGAAGAATCTCCCCGGCGCATCGGCGACGTACGTCGTGTATACGGCTGCGAGGAGCTTTCAGGCGATGGCGCTCTATCAGCCGGGAAACGTGACTCTCGCGGGCGGCGACACACCCGAGCGTATCGCGGTCGTCGCCATGACACAGAGCATCTTTTCGGTACTCGGCATTTCTCCAAAGCTCGGGCGCGCATTCACCGTCGACGAAGATCAGCCGGGCGCAGCGGACGTTGTGATCATCAGCGATGCCTTCTGGCGGCGCCGGTATGGCGCGGATCGAGGCGTCATCGGCCAATCGGTGCTGCTCGATGGACGCCCGAGAACGATTGTCGGGGTGATGCCACGGGACTTCGCATTTCCGAGTGACGACATTCAGATGTGGATGCCGATGCAAATGGATGTGCACAAACTCGAGGGCTTCCATACGCCATCCATCGGATTGCTCCGCACGGGAGTGTCACCGGATGTCGCGGAGCGTGAGCTCACCGCACTCCTGCCGCGCGTCTCCGCGCAGGCCGACTTTCTCACGCCGGAATTGCTGCACAACGCAGGCATTCGTCCCGACGTTCATCCATACGCAATCGACGTCGTAGGAGAGTCGGTGCGACGCACGCTCTGGACCCTGTGGGCGACCGTACTGCTGGTTCTCCTCATCGCATGCGTGAACGTCGCCAGCCTGCTCGCGGTGCGCGCGGAGTCACGTCGTCGCGAGATGTCGCTGCGCAGCGCGCTTGGCGCCGAGCACCGGCATCTCGTGGCACAATCGATCACGGAGAGCGTTTTGCTGGTGCTGCTCGGTGCCGCACTCGGAGTCGGGCTTGCGAGCCTCGTTCTCGGCATGGTGCGCCGATTCGGCTCGGATGTATTGCCACGCATGAGCGAGGTGCACATCGACGGCGCGGTGCTGCTCGTGACGGCCCTGGTCTCCGCCGGTGCCGCGGTGGTCTTCGGAGTCGCACCGCTTGCGAGGCGCGAGGGTGGCGGAGGCTCGCCGCTCCTGGGTCTCGGCACGCGCGGTGGTACCACGGACTCGCGCGGCCTTCGCATGCGCCACGTGCTCGTGGTCGCGCAGGTCGCGATGGCCGCCATGCTGCTCGTCGTGTGCGGACTGATGCTGCGGACGGCAAAGAATCTCGCCCGCGTCGACCTCGGCTTTCGAGCGGACAGCGTGCTCACCTTTCGTATCGCGCTGCCCGACGTCAGCTATCCGAAGGCTGGCGATGTCGCGCGCTTTCATCAGTCGATGCTCGCGCGCATTCGCGCCGTGCCTGGCGTGGTCGCCGCTGGCGCCACGAGCGACCTCCCGCTCGCGCAAGACGGAGTGCCCGGCGATCCGCTGCGCACCGATCACGATGTCGCACGCGTGAACACGTTGCCTCCGGCGGCTGAGATGCGCGTGGCGACACCGGGCTACTTCGAGGCGATGGGCATTCCGCTTCGGCGCGGACGTGTGCTCCGCGACGATGACAATGACAGCGGGCATCCCTCCGGTGCGGTGCTCGTGACCGACGCGGTGGTCCAGAAGGCGATCGCAGGGCGTGAGCCGATCGGCACGCGCGTGGCGCACGGCATTGCGGGTGAGCGTGACGAACGGCCGTGGTCCGAGATTGTCGGCGTGGTGGGAGACGTCCACGGCACGACGCTCGAGGAGGCGCCAATGGGAGCGGTATACTACCCATTGGTGGATGCACCGGGCGTGAACATGGAGTGGCTCTCGCGCAACCTGGCATACGCGGTGCGCGTGCGCGCGGATCCCAATGCGCTGCTCCCCTCCATTCGCTCGATGCTGCACGAGCTCGACCCCGCGCTTCCCCTGTATCACCCGCGGACGCTGCGCTCGATCGTGGATGCGGCGTCGAGCAAATCGCGCTTCGCGATGATGAGTCTCACGATCGCCGCTGCGGCAGGACTTCTCCTGGGGTCGATCGGACTCTACGGCATGCTCGCCTTTGCAACCGCGCAGCGCACGCGCGAGATCGGCGTGCGGATCGCGCTCGGCGCCAGGCCCGCGTCGGTGCGGGTGTCGGTGTTGCGGCAGGGGCTGGAGCTCTGCGCCGCGGGACTCGTGCTCGGGCTCGTGGCGGCCCTCGCGCTTCGTGTCGCCATCAGGCCGCTGCTCTATCGGGTGAGCGCCACCGATCCACTTACGTTCGTCGCCGTCGCTGCGGTGCTCATGCTCGTCGGCACCGTGGCCGCGTGGATTCCCGCGAGCCGCGCCGCGCGCCTCGACCCGGTGCGCGCGTTGCGGTCGGAGTAGAGCTACTGCACGTAGCGCAGCACGTCGTACAGATACTTCAAGCCGAAGCCGACGTTGCTCACGGCGAGACGCTCGTTGTTCCCGTGCATCCCGCTGTGCATCTCCTCGTTCTCGACGAGAAAGGGGTCGAATCCGTAGGTGACGATGCCCAGCTTCCGGTAGGTGGGGCGATCGGTGGCGGCAGTGAACATCGGCGTCGTCACGATCACATTCGGATTCCGGTCGTGCGACGCCTTCTCGATCGCGCGGAAGAGATCCGTGTCGATCGGGTTCTGAAGCTTCGACTTCGGCTCGATCTGGTTCACCCAGTGCACGGCGGTGTCGTTCGCAATGCGTTTCAGCGTGTTGATGAAAGTCTGCGGATCGGTGTCCCAGAGCAGCCGAATGTCCATCACCGCCGATGCTTCCGCAGGAATGACGTTCGTCTTGTTCGACCCCTGCAGCCCCGTGAGCGAAATCGTGTTCCTGAGGATCGCGTTCCAGTAGATGTTGTCCGTCAGCCACTTCCGCGCGCGCGGAATCCTGATCGCGCTCCGCACATCCGAAAGCCACACGCGCTGCTCGCCCTTGTACTGCGGCGAGATGTCGTGCAAGAACTTCTGCACGTCGGGAAGCACGTGGAGCGGCGTCTCGTACTTCGCGATGCGGTCGAGCGCCGCCACCAGCCTCGGCACGGGATTCTGCTTCGTCGGCCGGGAGCCGTGCGACGGCACGCCCGTGACCACGATCCTCTGCCAGGCCGTCTGCTTCTCCGACACGCCTACGCCGTAGTACTCGAGCTTCCCGTTGACGACGAGATTCTCGCCACCCTCGGTCATCAGGAACTCGACATCCTTCAGCAGGTCGGCATGGTTCTTCACGAAGACCACTGCGCCGTCGCCGCCGAACTCCTCATCGGAGTTGCCGATGAACACGATGTCGCGGTTGAGGGGCACGCCACTGCGCTTGAGCGCAATCATTGCCATGAGGTGCATGATCCCCTGGCCCTTCATGTCGAGCGTGCCGCGTCCCCACACGTAGCCGTCCTTCACGACGCCTGCGAATGGATCGACGGACCAGAACGCGGGCGCGACGGGAACCACATCCATGTGATGCACGAGCGCGACCGCCTTCTTGGAGCCGTTCCCCTTCAGGCGCGCGTACAGATTCGCCCGATTGTGGCCCAGCTCCGCCGTGTCGAGTATCTGTGCCTCGATGCCTTCCTTGTCGAGAATGGCCTTCAGGAAGCGCGCGGCATCGAGCTCATTCCCCGGCGGATCCGTCGTGTTCACCTTGATGTAGTCCGACAGCGTGTGGAGCGTCTCGTCGCTGAGGGCGTTCCAGTCGGGAGCTGCCTGCGCACGTGCGGAGGCGGTCATTACGAAAAAGAGAAGCACGAACGAGACGGCGGTGCGGCGCATGTACCAGGCCTGATGAAGGGTCCGCGTATGAAACCAGCCCGGCGCGCGTTGCGCAATCACCTTGCGCACCGTCACACCTCACCGAACCGCTATATTTCATCATCCGCCTGCCCGTTTCGGACAGGCATTCTCATGCGATCATTCGGAGGCGACGCCACCATGCGCCGCACCATGTGCAAGTCAAAAGTGCATCGCGGCGTGCTCACCGGCGCCGACCTGCATTATGAAGGAAGCCTGACGCTCGATGTCGCGCTCATGGAAGCCGCGGACATCCTGCCGTTCGAGAAGGTCCAGGTCGTGAACGTCAACAACGGCTCGCGGCTGGAGACGTACGTCATCGAGGGGGCGCGCAACAGCGGGACGATTCAGCTCAACGGCGCCGCGGCTCGACTCGGTGCCGCCGGCGACCACGTCATCGTCATCAGCTACGCGGATTACGAAGAGAGCGAGCTCGAGAAATTCGAGCCGAAGCTCGTGTTCGTGGACGAGAAGAATCACATCGTCCGCGAGAAGATCCGCCGCGCCAAATAGCCGCGCTGCTGTGCCTCGCTAGTTCTTCGCGGCGGGCGAGGAGCTCGGCGCGTTTGCGGTGAGCAGCTCCTCGAGTCGTGCGCAGAGCGCCTCGAGATCAACGGGCTTGCGAAAGAATCCCTGTGCGCCTTCCGCGCGCACGGTGGCGGGAAGCGTGAGGTCCGTCGATCCGCTCACCACCAGAACAGGGATCGACGACGTGCGCGCCGACGCCTGGAGCCGCGTGAGCGCACCCAGCCCCGTTCCTGCCGGCATGTTGAAGTCGAGCAGAATGGCATTCGGCTGCTGCTGCACCGCAAACATGAACGCCTGCATCGCATCGCGCGCCATCACAACGGTGTAGCCGCGCGCCTTGAGCGCGCCGCCCAGCGTCGCCGCCATCACGGGATCGTCGTCCGCGATCAGAACTCTGTAGTCGGCCATTAGAAATTACTCATGCAGTACGCCGCGCGTGTGATAGTAATGGAAGGCACTTCCTGCATACACGCTCCTCGCATCTTAGTTGTCACATGACGATAAATACAGCGCGCGACGCCGTTGGGGATGTAAACGCTCTCAAACGGCTCGAGCGTTTCGGTGGATTCAAGCTTCGTGAAGAGCTGACGATACTCTTTCTGCAGGAAGCGCCATTGCGCATCGCGGCGGCGCGCACGGCACTCGCCAGTGGCGATGCCGGAGGCGTTCGTGCGGTCGCCCACATGCTCAAGTCGAGCGCGGGGCAGATGGGCGCGCTCCGGATGCAGCAAATCTGCGAGCGACTCGAGGATCCCGACCTGTCACAGGACCTCACGCTGGCGCTCTCGGATCTCGACGACGAGCTCGCGCTCTATACCGCGTGGCTCGACACCGCCCCACTCGCACGAGCGCAGCCATGAGACGCATCATGATCATCGAGGACAACGCCGACAATCGCCTGCTGCTCAACGCGATTCTCGGCGACGCCTTCTCGGTCACCGAGCACTCCAATGGACCGGATGGGCTCGCGGCGCTCGCCGCCGAGCTGCCTGAGATCGTGCTGCTCGACATCTCGCTTCCCGGCATGGACGGCGTCGAGGTGCTGCGGCACATTCGCGCCAATCCGGACTTTCGCCACCTCCCGGTCATCGCGTTCACCGCGCACGCCATGAGCAACGATCGCACCAAGTACCTGGCGCACGGGTTCGATGACTACATCACCAAGCCGATCGTCGACGAGACCGTGTTGCTCGGCTCGATCGGGCGCCTGCTCGCCCGCGCCGTTCCAGCCTGAGTGGCTCGATGAAGGTTCTCGTTGCCGATGACAGCCCGACCATTCGCCGCCTCATCGAGGTCGCGGTGCTCGATCGCGGCCACGAGGTCATCTCCGTCGAGGACGGCGCCGCTGCCTGGGAGACGTTCGAGCGCGACCACCCGTCGCTCGTCGTTGTCGACTGGCAGATGCCGGAGCTCGATGGGCTCGAGGTCTGTCGCCGGATTCGCAACTCGCCGTGGGCGCGGGACGTGTTCGTGCTCGTCGTGACGGGGCGCATCGAGGGCGACGATGTCGTGAACGCCCTCGACGCCGGCGCCGACGACTATCTGTTCAAGCCCTTCACGCCATCATCGATCACCGCGCGGCTCGAGATCGCCGAGCGGCGCATCGCGGCGAACGATGCTCGATGGGCGGCGGAGGAGGCGCTGTCGAATGCGCAATGGATGGCCGGGATCGGCCAGACGGCGCTCGCGATCCAGCACGAGATCAACAATCCGCTCGCCGCACTCCTCGGCAACGTGCAGCTCATGCTGATGGATGATGCGCTCGACCCCGAGGTGCGCGCGATGGCCGACGACATGCTCGCGCAGGCGCGCCGCGTCGCGAACGTCGTGAAGCGGCTGTCGCAGCTCAACGCTCCGAAGACGGTCGAATATCTCGCGGGCGCGACGATGCTCGATCTCTCGGAGCGCTCGCACTGAGGCTCTCGCCGTTCCACGGCGGCTGTGCAATTCGCCGTTTCCTTGCCATTCGCGAGGCTCCGATGGCGGCAGCTTGTTCCCCGCTGCACACGCATCTCCTTATGTCGTAACTAGTTCGGCTGGTGGAAAAAAGTGGCACGGGGCTCGCCTTTCCCTCCGTCACCTACCCTTGCCGGACACTTCTACGCAGACACTCACAATCGAGCAGGCCAACGGCGAGATCCTGCTCTGGCAGAGCAGAATCCGACTCGGCTTCGCTCTCCTCATCGCCTCGATCGGCACCGCGCTCCTCGCATCGGATGTGGTTCACCGCATCTCGGCGTCGAGCGTCGCCGCTGTCGTCGCCTACGTGCTCGTCACCGTGCTCCTGACGATGCTCGTGCGACGCACGGCCGAGGCGACGCAGGGCGTCGTGCTCGCGGTCGTTGCCGCGGATATTCTCTTCATCTTCGCCATCACCGGAGTTGCGACGCCGCCGGAGTACTACGGCCGCTCGCTCCTCTTCGGCTTCGCGATCCTGCACCTGAGCGAGTTCTACTTCGGCCGCAAGATTGCCTGGGGTGCGCTCGCCGCGATCGTGCTCGGCTATCTCGGGATGATACGCGACGTCACCGGTGAGGGGCGCGCGCTCGGATGGATGCAGGAGCTCTGGTCGCTCGCCGTGTTCGTGCTCGCGGCGACGTCGTTCATCGTTCACTACGGATCGTTCAAGGAGCGGCTGCATCGCATCTCGACGCTGTTCGAGCGCGCGCAGGAGGGCGACTTCAGCGAGGAGTTCGATGTCGCGAGCGAGAAACGCCCTGACGGGGTGACGATGGTCGGCCGCGCGTACAATCGGGTGCGCGCACAGCTCGCGAACCTTGTGCTCACCGATCCGCTGAGCGGATGTCTCAACCGCCGCGGGCTCGAGCAGCAGCTCAAGCGCGAGCTCGCGCGCGCCGCGCGCACAGGCAAGGACGTCGCGCTGCTCGCACTCGATGTCGACTACTTCAAGGACATCAACGACAGCTGGGGCCATCAAGCCGGCGACACCGTCATCCAGGAAGTGGGCGAGCTTCTGCGCTCGATCGCGCGCGGCGGCGACTGCGTGGCGCGTACCGGCGGCGACGAGTTCACGCTGCTGCTCCCCGAGACCTCGGCCGCGGGCGCCTTCCGCCTCGCGACGCGTGTGCGGGAAGCAGTGAGCCTGCACCAGTTCCAGGGTGTGTCAAAGCTTGCGGTATCGGTGAGCATCGGTCTCGTCGCCGATCGCGTGCACGATGAGAACATCCTGCACGACCTGCACTCGCGCGCCGACGAAGCGCTCTACGCCGCCAAGGATGCGGGGCGCGACCGCGTCAGCATCTGGACGCCGAATCTTCGCGCGCTCGCGGTGACTCGCGCGTCGCAGCAAATCGCGCGCGCGGGGTAGCAGATCGCGCCCGCGGGGTAGCGTGTACAACTACGGAACACGAATCACACCAATCAAAACGAGTCGAACCCGAGGAGGACGAAGTGCGTAAGCGCCTCTGAAGGTCATTCCGTTTGTGTTCGTCAGTATCCGTTTGTGTCGCACTATCAAAATTGTTAACGCCTTAAATCGCGCGGCCTCTGATCACTATGCAACTGCCGTTCGGGCTGGCAGTGACAATGGGTAATACCGCCCCCCCGCGCTTCAGTCCTGTGAGAGCGGAACCTCCATCATCGCCTCGCTCACCATCACCGCCGAGCCGCCCACGCGCACGGCGGTCACCTCGCCGTCCTTCTTGTCGACTTCGAGCTCGATGAAGCTCGGCCGCTTGATCTCGAAGCCCTGCTCCACCACCCAGCTGAAATTTCCGCTCGGCGCGCTCTCACGCGCGGCGAGATACCCGCCCAGCGCCGCCGCCGCCGAGCCCGTGGCCGGATCCTCGATGATCCCCTGGCCAGGCACGAACACGCGCGCGCGAATGACGCCTTCGCGCTCCGCATCGCGCGCGAACACCATCACGTCGGGTGCCCAGTACGACTTGAGCGCCGAGTCCCACTGATCCATGCGCACGCGCGCGCGTCGCACGGCGTCGAGATCGCGCAGCGGCACCATGAGAAACGGAAATCCGCACGAGATGGCCTGGGGCGCAGACATTCCGCCCAGAATGTCCGACGGGTCGAGCGAGAGCATGTCGGCGAGATGCGAACGTCCCGGAGGCGGCGGCCCCGTTTCGGGGAGCTTCGCGACGGAGAGCTGCGCGAACTCCGGCTTCTTGAACTCGCCGCGGATGAGCACGGGCACCGGCCCCACGCCCTCTTCGAGCACGATGCGCGTTTCGCCCTCGAGCGGGATCTCGCCGAGGGCCGCGAGCGCGAACGCGCATCCGACCGTGGGGTGCCCGGCGAAGGGCATCTCGTACACCGGCGTGAAGATGCGCACGCGGCGCGTGTGCTTCGGATCCGCGGGCGGATAGACGAACACCGTCTCCGAGAGATTCAGCTCCAGGGCGATGCTCTGCAGCGCCGCCTCCGGAATCTTCGTCGCGTCTGGAAACACCGCGAGTGGATTGCCGCCAAACGGCCGATCCGTGAACACATCGAGCGTATAGAATCGCGCTCGCAAGGAGCGCGGTGCAGGCGTGGACACTAGCTACTCGGCCCCCATGAACGGGTAGCGGAAGTCGTGCGGCGGCGCGAAGGTCTCCTTCACCGAGCGCGCGCTCACCCATCGCGCGAGGTTGAGCATCGAGCCCGCCTTGTCGTTCGTCCCGGATGCGCGCGCACCGCCGAATGGCTGCTGGCCAACGACCGCGCCCGTGGGCTTGTCGTTGATGTAGAAGTTGCCCGCGGCATCGCGCAGCGTGAGCATCGCCTCGTGCACCGCGGCGCGATCGCGCGCGAAAATCGATCCCGTGAGCGCGTACGGCGACGTGCGATTCACGGTATCGAGGATCTCGGAGAACTTCGCATCGGGATAGGCGTACGCAGTGACGACGGGGCCGAAGATCTCCTCGCACATCAGCCGGTACGACGGATCCTTGGCCTCCACGAGCGTGGGCTCGATGAACCAGCCCGTCTCGCCGCGCGCCGTTCCGCCCGCGAGCACCTTCGCATTCTTCTTCGCGTCATCGAGGTAGCCGCTGATCTTGTCGAACGCGCGCTTGTCGATCACCGCGCCCATGAAGTTCCGGAAGTCGCGCACGTCGCCGACCTTGATCTCCTTCATCATCGCGATCACACGATCGCGCACCTCGCCCCACAGCGACTGCGGCACGTAGACGCGGCTGGCGGCAGAGCACTTCTGTCCCTGATACTCGAATCCGCCGCGGACGATCGCCACCGCGAGCGCCTCGGCGTCCGCGCTCGGATGCGCGACGATGAAGTCCTTGCCGCCCGTTTCGCCGACGATGCGGGGATAGCTGCGATAGTTGGCCGTGTTCGCGCCGATCTGCTTCCACATCAGGTTGAACACAGTGGTGCTGCCCGTGAAGTGCAGCCCCGCGAAATCGCGGTGCGAGAGCGCGGCATTCGAGATCGCGACCGGATCGCCGGGCAGGAAGTTGATCACGCCGGGCGGCAGCCCCGCCTCCGTGAGAATCTGCATCACGTAATGCGCGCTCAGCATCGCCGTCGCCGACGGCTTCCAGAGCACCGTATTCCCCATGAGCGCGGGAGCGGTGGGGAGATTGCCGCCGATCGCCGTGAAGTTGAACGGCGTCACCGCGTAGATGAATCCCTCGAGGGGGCGGTAGTCGGTCTGGTTCCAGATGCCGCGATCGCTGATCGGCTGATCGGAGTACAGCGTCTCCGCAAAGTGCACGTTGAAGCGCCAGAAGTCGGCGAGCTCACACGCGGCGTCGACCTCGGCCTGGAATGCCGTTTTGGATTGGCCGAGCATCGTGGCGGCGTTGAGCGTGGCACGCCAGCGGGTGGAGAGCAGCTCCGCCGCGCGAAGGAACACGCCGGCGCGCTCCTCGAATGGCCAGTTGCCCCAGTCCGCGCGCGCGCGCTCGGCCGCACCGATCGCCTGCGCGACGTGATCGGTGGTGGCGGCGTGCCAGGTGCCGAGCACGTGCTGGTGCGCGTGCGGCATGACGACCTGCGTGGTGTCGCCGGTGCGAATCTCGCGGCCATCGATGACGATCGGAATGTCGACGTGCTCGGCAGCCATGGACTCGAGCCGCGCCTTGAGCTCGGCGCGCTCGGGCGTACCGGGCGCATAGCTTCGAATCGGCTCGTTCACGGGCGGCGGGGTACGGCGAATACCATTGAACCCTACTACGGAGCCCTTCGCGCCGGTGGCGCTTCGGCCCTGGGCATTTGCTTCATTGGCCGCGGGGAAAGTCACGGTGATGACCGGCGCGGTTGGCGCGTCGGGGGCGGCGGGGATTTTGGTGGCGACAGGCATGACGACGAATCGCTATTCTAGAGGGGCGCGCGCTTCGCCCGTGCAGGGCTGCAGGCCGCAACGCAGAGACTGGAAAAGGTGCAAGGCGCACGCCGTCGCACGCAAGCTCTCCTTCCCCCGGACATATGCCACTACTGCTCGGCGCACACACGATCGACAATGGCGGGATCGACATGGCGGCCCTGCGCGCCGGCAACGCCGGCATGTCCGCACTGCAGATCTTCACGACGATTCCGAAGTATTACGGCGACAAGCAGTCGATTCGGCCCGAGCGCGTCGAGCGATTCAAGGCCGCGCTCAAGAAGGCCGGGATCAAGCCGGAGAATGTCGTCGTGCACTCGGCGTACGTGCTCAACACGGCGTCGAACGACGAGGAAAAGTGGGTGCGCGCGCGCGACGGGCTGACGAAGGAGCTGGAGCGCTCGACTGCGCTCGGCGTCGGCCAGATCTGTTTTCATCCCGGCGCGGCGACGGGCGGCGATCGCGCATCGGCCGCAAAGCGCGTCGCGAAGGCGATCGCACATGCGCTCAAGACGGTGCAGGGAAGCACTCGGGTGCTGATCGAGAACACGGCGGGCGCGGGGCTCACGATGGGGCGCACCCCGGAGGAGATCGGGATGATGCTCGAGGATGTGCCCGCGTCGCTGCGCGAGCGCACGGGTTTCGGACTCGATACGTGCCACCTCTTCGCGGCGGGGCACGACATCACCGAATCGCGTGCGGCGTTCACGAAGATTCTCGACGAGTTCGAGGAGGCGGCGGGAGCGCCACCGTCATTCTTTCATCTGAACGACAGCGAAGGCGCGCTCGGCTCGAACAAGGACCGCCACGTGCTCATCGGCGATGGCAAGATCGGCAAGGATCCGTTCGGCTGGCTGCTCGCGGATAAGCGCGCGAAGAAGGTGCCGCTGATTCTCGAAACGCCGCAGGCGAACTTCGAGATCGCGGACGACGATCCGACGCCCGATGAGTACGACGTGAAGATGATGAGGCTGCTGACCGGGATGGCG
>JAQBQC010000311.1 GCA_028287205.1 Gemmatimonadota bacterium | reverse complement strand
AGCCCGGTGGGCGCGCAACGAAACGCCAGCCGCACGGATGGAGTGTTCCGGAGGGTGTGGCCGATCGCGACGCGGCGCAGCACCGCGGCGCGCTCCGCCAGCCTCGCCGCGAGCGCAGCGATCAACTGCTCGCGGTCGCTATTGACGACGATCACCTGGATGAAGCGGTCGTGCAGCAGACCCCTGAGGCGCATTGCCACCAGCGGCCATGGCAGGATCGTCGAGAGCGACACCACTTCGTACGCGCCGAACTCGAGATGCTGCTCGAGCGCGCTTTCGGGAGGGCACACGACCGTCACGTTGTGCCCCCGCTCGCTCATCCCGCGTGCCGCCGCGGCGAGCGCCCGCGCACTGCCGTTCCATTCGGGACTCTGGCTATAAAACAGGATGCGCATGTTCTTCGGCTGCTTGCGATTCCCTGTCTCCGAACTGGAGAGTGTGCAGCCGATAGTATGCGCCGCGCTGCTCGAGCAGCGCCTCGTGCGTGCCGCGCTCGATGATGCGCCCGCGCTCGAGCACGAGAATCTCGGTCGCGTTCACGATCGTCGAGAGCCGATGCGCGATCACGATCACCGTGCGCCCGGCGAGCAGCCGGTCGATCGCCTCCTGCACGAGCCGCTCCGACTCCGTGTCGAGCGCCGACGTCGCCTCGTCGAGAATCAGGATCGGCGGATCGACCAGCAGTGCGCGTGCGATCGCGATCCGCTGCCGCTGCCCACCCGAGAGTCGCGCGCCGCGCTCGCCGAGCAGCGTGGCGTACCCTTCCGGAAGCTCGGTGATGAATCCGTGCGCGTTCGCCGCACGCGCTGCGGTCTCGATCTGCGCATCCGTGTACCTGGCGCCGCGACCGTACGCGATGTTCGAACGCACGGAATCATTGAAGATCACCGTCTCCTGACTCACGATTCCGGTGAGCGCGCGAAGCGATGGCAGGACGATGTCGCGAAGGTCGACGCCATCCAGCAGAAGGCGTCCGGACGTTGGCTCGTAGAAGCGCGGGATCAGATCGGCGAGCGTGCTCTTCCCCGCCCCGCTCGCCCCCACCAGCGCGATGACGTCGCCCTTGCGCGCAGTGAACGTGATGTCCTCGAGCACGTTCGTACCCTCGTCGTACGCGAAGGAGACGTTGTCGAACGTCAGCGCGCGATCGAAGGTCGTCGCCGTGCGAGTGCCGCGGTCGAGCGACTTCTCGGTGGGCATGTCGAGCACCTCGAAGAGCCGATCCGCACTCGCGAACGCGTTCTGCGCGATCGCCGGAATCTGCGAGAGCTGCTTGAGCGGCTGCAGCATGCGCATCACGAACGTGAGGAACACGAGGAACTGCGAAGCCTGGAGCGTGTGGTCGACGAGCACCCACTTCGCGCCCGTCCAGAGCAGCAGGACCACGATGAAGGTTCCCAGCGTCTCCGTGATCGGCTGTCCAATGAGCGCGAACTTCGCCATCCGCACGAGTCCGCGCGAATACGTGTGGCTTGCGCCGATGAAGCGCGATTCTTCGTATCCCTCCGCGGCGAACGACTTCACGAGCCGGATGCCGCTCACGCTCTCCTGGAGCACGCTCATCATCTCGCCGTGATCGTTCCGCAGCCGACGGTATCCGCGCCGCAGCTTTCGGAGCAAGGGCTGCAGCGCGAAGGTGAGTGCCGGCGCAACCACGAGCGCCATCAGCGTGAGGCGCCACGAGATGCCGAACAGGTACGCGACGTAGATCGTCACCATCGCTGCCGCCGAGATGGCCTGCGTGACGAGCTGTGTCACCAGGATCTTCGTCTGCTCCGTGTCCGAGAGCACGCGCGACAGGATCTGCCCGACCTTGGTCCGCGTGAACCATCCAATCGGCAGCGACTGCAAATGCCGATAGACGGCATCGCGCAGATCGCGCGTGATGTATTCCTGCAGCTGCGCGCCGAGCGTGCCTGCGGCCCACACACAGAGGTTCTTCACCGCGACGGTGGCGAGCAGAATCAGGATGACGCTGCGCAGCGATCCCATCTTGTCGTTGGGATCGAGCAACGATCCAATCGTCCACTGCAGGAACTCCGTGACCCACCCGCCCCTGATCGGCAGCGCGGGAAGCCCGAACAGCGCGTTCAGGAACGGGATCAGCAGCGCGAACGCGTAACCGTCGAGCGCGGCGCCGATGAGGTTGAAGAAGATGTTCCCCGCCATGCGCCACGCGTGCGGGCGCAGGAACGGGGTGATGCGCCTGTAGGAGCTGAGGTCCACTAGCGGCGTGGCGTGAGGAGCGCCACCGGCAGAATGCACTCCTCGGGGGTGACGCCGCCGTGCAGAAACGAGCCGCGGTAGCGCGTCTGATACTCGCGCAGCTTCGTCGGATACACGAAGAACGTGTCGCCTACCGCGAGCAGCGTGTTCGCGTTCGTGCCGCGGCGCGGCAGCTTGAGGTCATCCGCGTTCCCGAACGACAGCGCGTACTCCGAACGCTCCGCCCGCAGATCCTCGCCGAACTTGTAGCGCAGATTCGCGGTCGCATCGCGCTTGGCGAACACCGTCGCTGGCGTAAGACAGTGGATCGAGCCGTGGTCGCTCGTGATCAACACCGGAATGTTCTTGCGCGCCGCATCCTTGAGCAGCGTGAAGAGCACCGACCGCTCGAACCACTGCTTCGTGATCTGCCGGAGCGCGATCTCGTCCTTCGCGACCTCGTACAGGATCGCGGACTCGCTGCGTCCGTGCGTGAGCAGATCCACGAAGTTGAACACGAACGCGCTCACGCCCTCGCGCGCGATCGCGCTCGACACACGGCGCTCGAGATCGGCCGAGTCGGCAGTGCTGGAGATCTTCTCGTAACGCACCGGGATCTGGCGCTTATGCTCGGCGAACTGGGCCTCGAGCAGCCCGCGCTCGTGCGCATTCAGCGACTCATCTTCGCGCTCGCCCCACCAGTCGGGGAATCGCGCCGCGATCTCGGACGGGAAGAGCCCGCTGAAGAGCGAGTTGCGCGAGTAGGGCGTTGCCGTCGGAAGGATCGAGAAATGATGTGCTATCTCGATCTCGAAAAACGGCGCGAGCAGCGGACTCAACACGGCCCACTGATCCAGGCGAAGGCAGTCGATCACGACGAAGACCGCCGAGCGACTGCGCTCCAGAATCGGGAGGAGGAACTCGCTCACCACATCGATGGAGAGCGGCGGGCGATCGCCCTCGAGATGCGCGAGCCACCCCGGATACGATGAGCGCATGAAGGTCGCAAACTCGCGGCGCATGTCCGGATAGAGCGACTGGAGCGAGTCGTACAAGCTCTGCTCTCTCGCCTCGGCCAGGCTCACATCCCACTCGACGAGCTCACTGTAGCGCGACACCCAGCCGCGCCAGTCGAGCGGCGCCTGGCGATCGAGCTCGATCGCGCGAAAGCGCTCGACGAACGAGCGCGCGATCGCCTGCTGCCGAATGCGCGG
>JAQBQC010000308.1 GCA_028287205.1 Gemmatimonadota bacterium | reverse complement strand
CGGCGGGTATGCGGAGCGCGACGATGCGCTGCTGAATGCCTTCGATGTCCACGCTCGTAGTGCTCGCGGTGTCGAGCCGCAGAACGGGCGCGCGATGCGCCTTCGACGCGATGCTCGGCGGAGCCTTCTCCGACGTGGAATCGTGCGCGTCGAGCGTTCGTCCCGGCTCGTCCACGAGGCTCGGCAGCAGTGGCGACGGCTCCTTTGCGCTGAGCACCGCGAGATACACGCTCCGTCTCACGAGCCGTTCCTGGGAGCTCATGTCCAGCCACCCCGACTTCAGCCCATAGTTCGTGCTCGCGAGGAAGTAGAGATACTTGCCACCGGCATCGAAGGCCGGAGTGATGACGTCCGCCATTCCATCAGTGAGCTGATACGCCTTTCCTGCGACTCGCGAGTACAGGAAAATCGCGCGCATGTGACTCGGAAGCGACTTCGAATAGGCGACCCAGCGCGAGTCCGGCGACCACGCGGCGTCGAACCCGCGCCCCGGATCGTCGAAGGTGTCCGAATCGATCTTGGTGAACTTTCCAGTCGCGACTGCGACGGTCCACAGCTGCGCGTTGGTGTCTCTGAACAGGATGTGCAGCGCGTTCGGCGACCAGATCGGGCTCGTGAAGTACGCCGGCGTCGGCAGTGAGATCGCACTCGGCTTGGACGCCCCCATTTGATCGCCGATCATCAACTGATATTCGCCGCTGTCATCCGAAAGCCATGCGATCTGCCTGCCGTCGGGCGACCACGTCGGATTGCGATCGTGCGCGCCCGAGCTCTGGGTGATGTTTCGATATCCGCCATCCTCCGACGCGACGGTGAAGATGTCGCCGCGCGCCTCGAACACCGCGCGCGCACCCGTCGGCGAGAGCGATGCGCTGCCGATCAGCGAGGCGACACGCTTCATCTGTGGCCGCGCCCACGGGAAGTCGCCCGTGACATCGATGTTCAGCTGTCGCGACTGGCCCGTCTTGAGATCCAGCAGGTGAACGTAGCCCGCCTGCTCGTACGCGATTGCGTCGGGCCCGGCCGACGCGGCCATGATGTCGAAGTCGTCGTGATGCGTGAGCTGCGTCAGCTTCTTCGTAGCTCCGTCGTACGCGTAGAGATTGACCGTGTGGTCGCGATCCGAGAGGAAGTAGATGGTGTTGCCGACCCACATCGGGTCCGTGTCGTTGCTGTTGGTCCAGTCGAGCTTCTCCTCCGCGTAGCTCGCGAGATCCAGGATGCGAATGGGCTGCGTGCGGCCACCGCGGTAGCGTCGCCACTGGCTGCTTTGATTTTCCGCCCATGCCGCGGCGAACATCGCGATGGCAACCGGCTGGTAGGCGAGGCGCTTGCCGTCCGGCGATAGAGAGCCCGTGAACGCACGCGGTGCCGGCAACATCTCCGGCATGCTGCCGTCGAGCGTCACCGTCCACAGCCGAAAAAAGGAATTCGCGCCGGGCGTCGGCAGCGTGCCGCGGCTCGAGCCGAAGACAACACGCTTTCCATCCGGCGTCCATCCTCGAACGTAGTCCACTCCCGGATGATACGTCAGCCGCTTCGGCTCACCTCCGCCCACCGGAACCACGTAGACATCCGTGTTGCCGGAGATGGTCGCCGAGTACGCGATGGACGAGCCGTCGGGAGAGAAAACCGGATCGGTCTCCTCCGATGGTGTGCTCGTGAGGCGGCGGGCACTGCCGCCTGCGCGTGGCACGACCCAGAGGTCACCGCCATACTCGAAGGCGACGTTGTCGTGGCTCACCGTGGGCCGACGCAGGAGCCGCGTGCCCTGGGCCGTGAGTGGGGCGCTGGCAAATGCGGCGAGCAGCGAAGCGGCGAGCAGATGACGAATGTGCACAGGACTTCTCCCTGACCGGACTTTCGTGTGAGCTTGCAAGAGCACGATGCAACGACGCCTCCGATCATCCGGAGGCGCCGAAGCATTGATTCGTTCAGCCGGTGCCGCCGATGTTCGGATTGTTGATTCGTTCGACGTCCGGAAGCGGGAAGCAGGTCTGGTTGCCGTACACTCCGCCGAACGGATAGGGCGCGCCGGCGGCGGGGGTGAACGGCAGGTTGAAGCGACGGAGATCGCCCATTCTATGCCCTTCGAGCCACAGCTCGCGGCGGCGCTCCTCTACGATCTGCGCGAGCACGGCGGCCTGCGTCGAGGCGCCCGCGTAATGAGGTTGGCCAGCGGCATCCTGCAACGCGTTGATGATCGCGATCGCGGCACTGAGCTGATTGTTCGCCACATCGTTCTCGGCGACGATAAGCTTCGCCTCGGCCGCCTTGGCGATTGCAATGGGTGCCGTTGGCGTCGCGTCCTTGTTCGCGAACGCGACGATCACACCGTTGGTGCTGGCCTGGCCCGTGCTGGTATTCGCGATCCGCGGGTCGTGAGTGGCCGCATAGAGATTCTGATAGGACGTGTCGACTGAGGCGTAGAAGTTAGACTTGGTCGAGCTCCAGATCGGATTCTGGCGCCGCGCATTTATCGCATCGGCCGAGAAGTCGTACTCGAAGCCGTCCGGAATCTGAGCGGCGTCCGCTGCGGCGGCGGCGAGATCACC
>JAQBQC010000249.1 GCA_028287205.1 Gemmatimonadota bacterium | reverse complement strand
GGCGAGGAGAAGGATATGGAGCGTGCCTGGGCACTCGCGGGCGACGCACTCGACATCGCGCGCCGGCTGGGCGATCGCGATCTGCAGATGCTCGCACTACAGGACCGCGGCCGGATGCTCGTGACGCTGGGCCGTGTGACCGAGGGAATGGCGGCGATCGACGAAGCGATGGCGGCGTCCGCGAGCGGACAGGTCGGCGAACGCACGACCGGCCGCATATACTGCAACATGATGAGCACGTGCGAGAAGCTGGCGGACTACCGTCGCGCGCGTGAGTGGAACGAGGCCGTGCGCCAGTGGTGTGAGCCGCACTCGGAGTCGGGCTATCCGGGCATCTGCCGGGTGCATCGTGCCGAGTTGCTGCGGCTGAACGGCGCGTGGCCCGAGGCGGAGGTCGAGGCCAAGCGGGCCTCGATAGAGCTCGAGGGCTTCCTCAGCGACGTCGCTGCGGAGGCGTACTATGAGCTGGGAGAGCTGAGACTCCTCATGGGAGACCTGAGTACCGCGGAGGGCCTTTTCCGGCGCGCGCACGAGCTCGGGCGCGACCCCGTGCCGGGACTCGCGCTGCTTCGACTGTCTCAAGGCCGCACGGAGAGTGCGCGCGCATTGCTCGACCGCGCGCTCTCGGAGCAGTCCCTATCGCGCCTGGATCGAGCGAAGCTGCTTCCGGCGCAGGTGGAGGTATCGATCGCTGTCGGCGCGTCGGAGATCGCACGCGTTGCGGCCGAGGAGCTCGCGGCGATCGCCGAGACGTACGGCTCACCCGCGCTCGTCGCGCGCGCGGCGTTTGCGCGAGGTCTCGTGGAGTTGAGTGAAGGCAAGCCGGCGCCGGCCTCGGCGAATCTGCGTCGCGCGTGGAAGCTGTCGAAGGAGAGTGATCTCCCGTATGAGGCCGCGCGCGCGCGAGTCGCGCTTGCGCAGGCGTATCACGCGTGTGGCAACAGGGAGGACGCGGAGCTCGAGCTGCAGGCTGCGGCGGTGAGCTTCGAGCGACTTGGAGCAACGATGGCGGTGCGCAGCACGGCGGCGCTGCTCGAGGCGTTCTAGCGTGGAGCCACGAGTCGTCAGTCCACAGCGGCGCATCAGCGTGATCTTGCGGATCAGCGCGCACATTGCGTGAGCTTCGCCGTCTCATTCTTTCAGTGATCGTCGTCGTTGGGTTGGGCGGATTGGCGGCGTGCCTTCCCCTGCCACACGTGGAGCGACGCAGTCCCACAATCACGGGCGAAGTTATCGGCGGCGACAGACCGATGGTCGGCGTGCACGTTCTTGTGTCGATCGCACCGGGAGACTCGAGTTGCAGCCGAAGCAGTCACTCATCGAGCACCGACTCTACAGGACGCTTCGAGCTTCCTCCCGCTCGAAGATTCGTATGGTTCGTAATGTTGGGCGATCCGGGTGGCACGTATTATTTCTGCGTTCGCCTGAACGACCGTCCCGCTGAGAAGTACGTGGGGAATTGGTTTGGCTCGTTGCCTGCGAATCTGGACCTCACGTACCGGGTGGAAGACGCGGGGGCAACCGGCGTGCGACTCTGGAATCATCGAGAGCAGTAAACCGCTCGAGCATTGACGATACGCTTCCACGACTCTCATTGTCTTTCTCGCAGTCAACTTCGTGCTGTTCTGGATTCGGCGAGCCAAGCGAAGGCGCTGATCATCAGTCCGGCCGGTGCGCTCGAAGCTGGCCCTCGTCCCGTTTTCACACGGTCAAATATTGTCCTCGCGAACTCTCGTTCGTCGACTCTCTTCCGGAAATGAAATGCGCCGCAGAGAACCACTCGTTCTACTCATTGTCGGCGTCATCTGTCTGGTGATCTCGCGCATCGGCGCGTTGGAGTCCGGCACGTGGATCCTCGAAGTCTTTCCGATCTTCATCGCAGTACCGATCCTCGTTGCGACTGCGCGACGCTTTCCGCTCACACCGCTCGCGTACCGGCTGATCTTCCTGCACGCGCTCATCCTCATGATCGGCGGGCACTACACGTACGCGAAGGTTCCATTTGGCTTCTGGATGGAGCACACCTTCCATCTCGCCCGCAACAACTACGATCGCATCGGACATTTCGCGCAGGGGTTCATCCCCGCGATCATTGCGCGCGAGATACTTCTCCGGCGCACACCCCTGCCACGCGGCAAATGGATCTTCTTTCTCGTCACCTGCATCTGTCTCGCGATCAGCGCATGCTACGAGTTCATCGAATGGGGCACGGCCGTAGCCGGGGGCTCGGCAGCCGACGCGTTTCTCGGGACGCAGGGTGACGTGTGGGATACGCAGTGGGACATGTTCACGGCCTTCATCGGCGCCATAGTCGCGCAGCTGCTACTCGCCCGGGCGCACGATCGCCAGCTCGAGGCACTCTCGGAGGAATTTCACGCGACAGGGAGTGCGACGTGAAGCGCGCCAAGGGCAAACGCGTGTCACGGGGTTGCCCCGCGTCCAGCTTAGCAACTATATACCGAGTGGAGCAGCACGTCGCTGACGCTCCATGACTCCCGTCTAAACTCCACGCCTAATGCCCCCCGCCGCGAGCTCCGCCTTCACCCCCGCCTTTGGATTTGGTACGATTTTGTGAGAGCCGTGTCCGGACGATGGGGATGCCAATGCTTTCGACGGATGCGCCGCGCTGCCCAGGCTGTAAAGCGGCACTAGCTCAGTAAGGGGACTTCGCACAGCCAGAGCTGCGGCCGAACGCCGGCTCGTTGCGCACGTCGACTTCAGGATATTGGAGAGAGTTGAATCGTCGCGCATTTGTGAAGCGCACCGCAGGCGCCATCGTCGCCACTGCGGTTGGAGGGGTCGGATACACGATCGGGATCGAGCCCCATTGGCTCGAGGTCGTCGAGCGAGACCTGCCGATCGAGAATCTGCCGCGAGCGCTCGTGGGAGCACGCCTCGCGCAGATCAGCGACCTGCACGTGGGGCCGCAGGTCAGCGACGACTACATCGTCCATTCGTTCGACAGGCTGCGTGCGCTCGCGCCGGACGTGGTCGTCTTCACGGGCGATTTCCTCACGCACCGCACCTCGCGCGGCGAGGCGCAATACCAGCAACTGCGTTCGGTGCTGGCACACCTCCCGCACGGCCGTCTCGAAACCGTCGGCATTCTCGGCAACCACGACTACGGTCAGGGATGGGGCGAATCGTCCGTGGCCACAAAGGTTGCGGGCGAGGCGGAGCGCGCTGGCGTGCGCATCCTGCGAAACGAGGTACAGTCCGTTGGTGGGCTCGACATCATCGGCGTCGATGATCTGTGGGCGCATCGAGGCAATCCCGTTGCGGCGCTGCGCGCTCGGCAGAGCGCCGCAGGGCTGGTGCTCGTGCACAATCCCGACGCGGCGGATGAGCATCAGTGGCCGGAGTATCGCGGCTGGATGCTTGCGGGGCACACGCACGGAGGGCAGTGCAAGCCGCCATTCCTTCCTCCGCCGCAGCTGCCCGTGCGAAATCAGCGCTATGTGTCGGGTGCAGTGTCCGTTGATGCGGAACGGACACTCTACATCAGCCGCGGAGTCGGACACCTGGTACGAGCCCGCTTCAATGTGCGCCCGGAGATCACGTTGTTTACGCTCAGTGCAGCTGCTGGTGCGTAGCTCAGCTCTCCAATGATCACGCGCGTCGCCACGATCGCGGACGTCCCCGCGCTGCAGGCGCTCATTGCGAGATCGGTGCGCGAGCTCAGCGCCACTTTCTACACGCCGGCACAAATCGATGCGGCGCTGATCGCCGTCTTCGGCGTCGACACGCAGCTCATCGCCGACGGCACCTATTATGTGATCGATGCTCCGGCCGGTCCAGCGGCGGCCGGCGGATGGAGCTTTCGTCGCACACTCTATGGCGGCGATCAGATGAAGGACGCCGTCGACCCCGTGCTCGACGCGTCCGCCGAGCCGGCGCGCATTCGCGCGTTCTTCGTGGATCCCAACTGGGCGCGGCGCGGCCTCGCGCGCCAGCTCTACGACGAATGCGTGCGGGCCGCGCTCTCCGCAGGCTTTCGCAGTCTCGAGCTCATGGCCACGCTTCCCGGCCAGCCGCTGTACGCAGCCCTCGGATTCTCCGCCGTCGAGCGCGTGACGGTTCCGATAGCCAAGGGAGTCGAGCTGCCGCTGGTGCGAATGGCGCGCCGAATCGGCGACGAGAGTGCTGGTCGTATTCCTCCCGCGCGGCCGTGAATCGTCACTCGAGCTTCATCGTCGCGTAATCTGCAGCTCATCTCCAATTCATGAGTCGCACGCACATTGGACGTCACCTCACTCTCGAAGGCGTCCATGTCCGTGACTCCCGCTGCACTTCGCGCCGAGCCGAACGTCACTCCGATGATCGATGTGATGCTCGTCCTCCTCATCATCTTCATGATCGTCGCACCACTGTTCGTCACCGGATTTCGCGCCGAGCCTCCGAAGGGCGCGAACCTCACGGCGCATCCGGAAGAGGCACGCGATGCGGTGATCGGCATCGATGCAGCAGGGCGCTACTTCTACAACAGAGAGCCGGTAAGCGAGTCAGCGCTCATCGCCCGGCTCGCACAACGATTCCGAAATAGATCAGAAGATCGAGTCGCCTACATCCTCGCGGACCAATCGCTGGCCTACGCCCGCGTCGAGGACGCGCTGGAGCTTGCCGGTAAGGCGGGTGTTCGCGTCGTGCGCCTGGTGAGCGAGACGCCGCAACAGGAAACGCGCACCGGCGCGCGAGCTCGCTGACCAACCGGTGCTCGCCACATTGCGTGCGCTCACGGCTCGCGCAGGTTTCGGAACGTCACCGAGTATCGCAGCTCCTCCACCGGAGGAATGCTGTGCTCCCACTCCGTGCGCGCCGCGCCGCTCAGCAGATACGCCGACCTCGGCTCCGCGACGATGTTCACGCGCTCCCACTTGTCCTTCACCGCGCGCCTGAGCCGGAAGACGCACGACG
>JAQBQC010000228.1 GCA_028287205.1 Gemmatimonadota bacterium | reverse complement strand
GTCTCCACCCATTTCCCGAGCGCCGACACGCTGTGCGTCGCGAAGATCTCGACCTCGGTGCGGAAGGGCTCGAGCGGGTGCCCCGAGATGTAGAAGCCGAGAATCTCCTTCTCCTTCGCGAGCCGATCGCTGTCGCTCCAGGCCGAGATGTTGGGGAGCGAGCGCGAGAGCTGCGGTCGCGGTGCCTCGTCCGCGTTGGCGAGGCCGAAGAGTGACCCCTGTCCGCTCGCTGCCTCGTCCTGCTTGAGTCCCGCCTCCTGCAGCGCGGCGTCGAGCGCGGAGAGAAACTGTGCGCGATGTCCGCCGAGCGAGTCGAGTGCGCCCGAGGCGATGAGCGCCTCGAACACGCGCTTGTTGCACATCCGGAGATCGACGCGCTCGCAGAGATCGAAGAGCGACGTGAACGGGGCTTCGATGCGCGCGGCGAGTATCGAGTCGATCGCGGAGTGCCCGACGTTGCGGATCGCGCCGAGCCCGAAGCGCACGCGCTTGTCGCCGATGACGGTGAACTTGTAGCCCGACTCGTTGACGTCGGGCGGCAGCACCTCGATTCCCAGCTCGCGCGCCTCGTTGATGTACTTCACCACCGAGTCGGCATCGCCGATCTGCGACGACAGGAGCGCCGCCATGAACTCCGCCGGCCAGTGCGTCTTGAGCCACGCGGTGTGATACGAGATGATCGAGTACGCAACCGAGTGCGACTTGTTGAAGCCGTACCGGCCGAAGGTCTTGATCTGACCCGCGATCTCCTGGATCACGGCGGGCGCGTGCCCGAGCGCGATCGCCTTGCTCGAGAACTTGGTGAGCTCGGCCTCGATGAGCGCCGCATCCTTTTTTCCCACGGCCTTTCTGAGCACGTCGGCTTCGGCGAGCGAGATCCCGGCGAGGATCTGCGCGATGCGCATCACCTGCTCCTGATACGTGATCACGCCGTACGTCGGCCCGAGCACCTCGGCCAGCTCCGGGAGCGGGTACGTCACCGCCTCGTCGCCGCGCTTGCGGGCGATGTACACGCGATGCATGCCGGCGTCGAGCGGGCCCGGACGCATGAGCGCATTCGAGGCGACGAGATCGTCGAAGCGATCGCAGCGCATGCTCTTGAGCATGTCGGTGGCGAGCGCGGACTCGAACTGGAATACACCGGCGGTGCGTCCGGCGCGCAGCTGCCGGTACGTCTCCGGATCATCCAGCGGGAGCTCGTCGAGATTGGGCCGCGTGCCCGATGTCGCCTCTATGAGCCCGAGCGCGTCGTGGATGATCGTGAGCGTCGTCAGACCCAGGAAGTCCATCTTGAGCATCCCGGTCTTCTCGAGCGCGTTCATGTCGTACTGCGTGACGACGATCGCTTCATCATCGCGCGAGCCGCCGGCGCCCTTGGAGCTCTGCGTGCACACCGGCACGTACTCGTCGAGCGGGCCCGGGGCGATGACGATGCCCGCCGCGTGCACCCCCGCGTGGCGCGAGAGTCCCTCGAGCGCGATCGCGTAGTCGAGCAGCTGCTTGTAGCGCTGGTCGTTGCGATACAGCTGCTTCACCTCGGCGATCTGCGAGGTCGCTTCCTTTACCGTGAGCGAAAAGTTCGGCTGATTCGGAATCAGCTTCGCGAGCGCGTCGGTTTCGGCGGGGCTGAAGCCGAGCACGCGACCGACGTCCTTGATGACGGCGCGCGACTTCATCGTTCCGAACGTGATGATCTGTCCGACGGATTCGCGGCCGTACTTCTGGCGCACGTACTCGATCACCTCGCCGCGACGCTCGAAGCAGAAGTCGACGTCGATGTCGGGCATCGACACGCGCTCGGGATTCAGAAAGCGCTCGAAGAGGAGATCGAACCGCAGCGGACAGACATCGGTGATGCGCAGCGCGTACGCGACCAGCGAGCCGGCAGCCGAACCGCGGCCGGGTCCGACGGGAATCCCGCGATCGCGGGCGGCCTTGATGAAGTCGTACGTGATCAGGAAGTAGCCGGCGTACCCGGTCTTCGTGATGACTCCGAGCTCGTAGTCGAGGCGCTCGCGCACGTTGTCCGGCATGGGGTCGCCGTAGCGCATCTTCGCGCCCTCCTCCGAGAGGCGCACGAGGAGCTCGTTCTCGCTGCCAACGCCCGGTGGGAGCGGGAAGGAGGGAACGTGGTACTTCTTCGAGAAGGAGACGGAGATCTCGTCGGCGATCTTGAGCGTGTTCTCGAGCACGTCGGGGCGGCCCGGAAAGCGTGCGGCGATTTCCGGGGCGCTCTTGAAGTACAGACCGTTGTCGTAGCGCATGCGATCGTGATCGCTGCGGTCTTTCCCGAGCCCGATGCAGAGGAGCACGTCGTGCGCATCGTGGTCGGTGTCGCGGAGAAAGTGGGCGTCGTTCGTCGCGATCACCGGGATCCCCGTCTCCGCGGAGAGGTCGAGCACCAGCGCGTTGAGCTTCGACTGCAGCCCGCCCGAATCGTGCGCCTGCACCTCGAGGTAGTAGCGGTCGGGGAAGGCATTGGCATACCAGCTCGCAACGCCCTTCGCTTCCTCGAGGCGGCCTTCCAGCAGATGCGTCGCGATCTCGCCAGCGATGCAGGCGGACGAGACGATGAGCCCTTCGGAGTACCTGGCGAGAAGCTCGCGGTCCATGCGCGGCTTCGTGTAGAAGCCCTCGGTGTAGGCGAGCGAGGAGAGCTTTACGAGATTCCGGTACCCGATCTCGTCACGCGCGAGTAATACGAGATGATAGTACGGCTTGCCCCCGTTGCGCGGGCGCGAGCGCTCGCGTCGATCTCCGGGGGAGACGTACGCCTCCATGCCGATGATGGGCTTGATGCCGGCCTTCTTTGCCTTCTCCTGGAAGTCCCAGGCGCCGTGCAGATTGCCGTGATCCGTGATCGCGAGCGCAGGCTGCTCCAGCTCCTGCGCGCGGCTGATCAGGTCGCCGATTCGGTTGGCGCCGTCGAGCAGCGAATATTCGGAATGACAGTGGAGATGGACGAATGACATCAGGCGCCGGAAGGGGCAATACAATACGCCCGCGCGGGTGGGCTCACGCTGGACGATGGGCTCTCGCGAACGGGCAGCGGAGTGGTCGCGCCCGCACGGGTGATACGGGCATCTACCCCGAATATTATGCTGCCGGGGCGGGGTTGCCTATTGTTCGGGCGGACGCCGGTCTAGAATTCGCCGGGAACCATCACGAGTCTGAAGAATAACACCTGTTTCCCACTCGCCCGGGGGAGAAATGTGCTCCCGGGCCCCCTTCTCCTGACGCCCATGCGCAAACTCCTGCCCTCGCTGGTTCTCGGAAGCGGTGTCGTGATTTACCTCGCGGCCTGCACAAGCGACTCTACTCCGACGCAGCCCAACGGCGTGTGCACGGGCACCTCCTTCACGATCGCGGCGCTTACCGGGCGTGTGATTCCAGAGGCCGATCTGGCCTGCCTCTCGATACCAGCGGACGGCGGAACCTATCTGGTCGTCCCGCAATTCGCGACCGCGTCCGCTCCGGTGAATCCGGTGGCGTTCACGCTCACGGCGGGCGTGCCGGGATCCGCCACCGCGAACATCGTCAGTGCCTCCCGCCAGGCGCTCCCAGCGCAGGCGGGTGCGACCGCAGACCTGGGACAGATGCAGCGGCGCCTCGACGGCGAGCTGCGTAAGCGGGAGCGCGAGGTTGCTGCCGCGGCGCGGAGCAGCGGGGCGGCCATGGGCCCGCTCGCGAGCAAGGTGCACGCGGATGCGGTGCCACCGGCGGTCGGATCGTCGACCTCGTTCCACGTGCTGTCGAGCTTCACGAACGGCTCGCAGTACACGACGGACACTGCGACCCTGAAGTATTCGGGCTCGCATCTGCTCATCTATCTGTCGAAGAACGCGCCGCCGGGCGGCTTCACCGATTCGCAGATCGCCGCCTTCGGCAACACCTTCGACCTCGATCTGTATACCATCGATGTCGCCACGTTCGGAACGCCCTCGGACATCGATG
The DNA here is from genome assembly GCA_028287205.1 of Gemmatimonadota bacterium. Taxonomy (GTDB): domain Bacteria; phylum Gemmatimonadota; class Gemmatimonadetes; order Gemmatimonadales; family Gemmatimonadaceae; genus FEN-1250. The sequence goes on along the minus strand of JAQBQC010000228.1, from coordinate 9,063 downwards.
CCAACGGCCGAGTGATCGTGCTGCTCTCGCCGATCATCAACAAGCTCACCAACGCGAGCGCGTGCGCCAGCCAGGGCTACATCGCCGGCTTCTTCAACGCGGTCGATCTGCTGCCCACGCAGTATCCCGGCAAGTCGAACGGCGCGGAGATCTTCTATTCGCTCGTCCCGGACCCCAATGCCACGGTGAGCTGCACGCATACGGTCGCGGCCGTCGAGCAGCTCACGCCGTCGACGTTCATTCACGAGTTCCAGCACATGATCTCGTTCGGACAGCACTCGATCATTCGCAACGGGAACGAGGAAGATCCGTGGCTCAACGAAGGGCTGAGCCACGTCGCCGAGGAGCTGGGCTCGCGCTACTACGAGAATCGTTTTCCGCCACCAACGGGCCGAACGGATCCGGGGCAGGCCTTCCCCGATTCGGCGCAGGGATTCATCTCGGGCGACCTGTACAACTCGTACCACTATCTGTTCAATACCGCGAGCACGGACACGTCGGACATCGCCTCGGTGAGCAACTGGGGGAACGGCGACGGCACGCTCGTGCAGCGTGGCGGTGTGTGGCTCTTCCTGCGCTGGCTCGGCGATCAGGAGGACAGCCTGGTCTACGGCCGCCTCGATCAGACGAGCCTCACCGGAATCCCGAATGTGGAGGCCGCAGCGGGAGCAACCTTTCCGACGCTGTTCGGCGAGTTCTCGCTCGCGCTCTATACCGACAGTCTTCCGGGCGTCCCGCGCTCGTCGATTCCATCCGCGCTGCGCTTCACCTCGCGGAATCTCCGCGCGCTGTACGCAAAGCAGCATCAGCGCAATCCATCGAACTTCGGTCAGACATTCCCCATTCAGGCGCTGGCGCTCACACCGGGCAGTGCGCGCTCCGAGTCGATGTTCCCCGGCACAATGGACTTCTTCGTGTTGACCGCGCCGTCCAGCGGTTCCGCGCTCGGCCTCAAGTTCGCGCCCACGAGCGGCTCGTTCACGAGCTCGCTCGGCGCGCAGGTGAGTGTGTTCCACTGTCCGAGCGCGGACGCCTGCCCACTCTCGATCGCGCCATAGTCACGAACATGTCGAGATGAAAGCCGGACGCATCGCAGGAAGGACGGCGGGGGTCTTGGCCCTCGCCGTCCTCGCCTTTTTCGCCCTTGTCCCAACTGGCCGCTACCTGATCCGCGCCGGCTGGGCCGAGGCGAGCATTCTCTCTCGCGCGCGGCCGATCGACGCGCTCGTGCGCGACTCCACCACCGATGCCGCCACGCGCAGGAAGCTCGAGCTGGTGCTCGCCGCGCGCGCGTTCGCGTCGGACTCCGTGAAGCTGGACGCCAAGCGCGGATTCACCACGTACAGCCGCATCGATCACGACACGCTCGTGGTCGTGCTCTCCGCTGCCTACCGCGACAAGCTCCGCTACAAGACGTGGTGGTTCCCGATCGTGGGCAGCGTACCGTACAAGGGCTACTTCGACGTGCGCGATGCGAAGCGCGCGGCGGCCGAGCTGTCGCGCGACGGATTCGATGCGTATCTGCGTCCCGCGTCCGCGTTCAGCACGCTCGGCTACCTCGAGGACCCGGTGCTGTCGACCACCCTCGATGAGGACAGTGTGGAGCTCGTGAATACGGTGATTCACGAGCTGACGCACAACACGTTCTATGCGTCGGGGCAGGCGGTGTTCAACGAGTCGTTCGCGAACTTCGTCGGCACGCGCGGCGCCGAGTGGTTCTACGCCTCGCGGCGCGACAGCGCGCGGGTGGAGCTTGCCCGCCAGGACTGGGCGCGCCAGAAGACGCTGGGCCGCTTCTGGAGCGCCGTCTACAACAGCGTCGACTCCGCGTTCAAGGCGCACCCCGGGAGCAAGGAGGAGCGGCTGCGCGCGCGCGAAATAGTCTTCGCCGGCGCACGTGAGCGGTTCGCGCGGGAGATCGAGCCTGCTCTCCCGGGCTACGATCCGAAGAAGCCGATCAAGCTCCATCTCGACAATGCGGCGCTGATGTCGCGCCGGATGTATCGCACGGGACTGGACGACTTCGACGCGATCTACGAGCGGGAGGGAGAGCGACTGCCGGCGGCGGTCACGCGAATCATCACGCTCGCGAAATCGCGGCCCAAGGATCCGTACGCCGCCATGCGCGCGTACCTGGCGTCAGGGGGCGCCGAAGCGCCCGCGAAGTAGGGCACGCAGATCGAGCGGCGTGCCGGGCGCCTGCTCCGGCGCGAGCACCGGTGCGGGCGCGGGATAGGCAGCCATGCGCCGCATGCGCTCCCGCACGCCCACATCGATGAAGCGCGAGAGCTGATCGATCGTGTACTCGCTTCCCCAACGTGAGCCGTAACTGTTGAGCGGGTAGAGCACCGCGAGGTGATGGCGCGCGCGCGTCATCGCCACGTACATGAGACGGCGCTCCTCCTCCATCTCCTCGTCGCTCCGCAGCGCGCGCGACGACGGAAACCATCCATCTACCGCCCAGATCACAAAGACGGCGTCCCACTCGCGCCCCTTGGCGCTGTGTGCGGTGCTGAGGATGAGCGCGTCGTCCTCAGTGGTGCTTCCCGTGGCGAGATCCTGCGTGGCGGACGGCGGCTCGAGCGCGAGCTCCGAGAGGAACGCCGCGCGCGACGGGAACTTCGCCGCGATGATCTCGAGCTGGTCGAGATCGGCGAGCCGCGGCTCCACGCGATCGTAGCGCTCGCGGAGGATCGCGTCGTACATGCGGCGCAGCGCCGCGATCTCGGCCGGCACGGCGCGATCGACGTTGCCGTCGCGGAGCGATGCGAAGAGCTGGACGAGTGCGGCGTGCGCCTCGCGCGCCCGCGGCGGCGGCGTGAGCTCGGCGAGTGCGGATGGGTCCCAGCGGCGCGCCTGGAGGAGATCGATCGCCGTGCGCGCGGTCGCATCGCCGACACCCGGCAGGAGGAGCAGCACGCGGAACCAGCTCACCTCGTCGCGCGGGTTCTCGAGAATGCGGAGGAACGCGAGCACGTCCTTCACGTGCGCGGCCTCGAGGAACTTGAGCCCGCCCCACTTCTCGAAGGGAATCTTTCGGTTGGTCAGCTCGATCTCGAGATCCGCGGACATGTAGCCCGCGCGAAAGAGCACGGCCATCTCGCGCAGCGGCGTCCCCTGCTCGTGCAGCTCGAGAATGCGGTCGACCACCCAGCTCGTCTGCTCATGCTCATCCTTCGCGGCCACGAGCGCGGGCGCCTCGCCGCCGGTGCGCTGCGTGAAGAGATTCTTCGTGAAGCGCTGCCGCGCGCGCGAAATGACGGTGTTGGTGACGTCGAGGATCGGCTGCGTCGAGCGATAGTTGTGCTCGAGCGCGACGACGGTCGTCCCCTCGAACTGCTTCGGGAAGTCGAGCATGTTGCGCACGTTCGCGCCGCGGAAGGCGTAGATGCTCTGCGCATCGTCGCCCACGACGGTGATGTTCCGGTGGCCGGCCGCCATCGCGCGAAGAATCCGCGCCTGGAGCGCGTTCGTGTCCTGATATTCGTCCACGAGCACGTGATCGTAAAGCGACGCGATGCGCGCGCCGAGCTCCGGCGACCCTTCGAGCATCGCGACCCAGAAGAGGAGCAGGTCGTCGTAGTCGACGAGGTTCCGCTCCTCCTTCCGGGTGGTGTAGCCCGCGAACACGCGCTTGATATCGGCGGCGAGATCACTGAACTGCGGAAGATCATCGCGCAGAATGTCCTCGACGGAGATCTCCGTGTTCACGTGTCGCGAGTAGACGTGGTGCAGCGTCTCCTTCTTCGGGAAGCGCGACTTGCGCTGACCGAAGCCGAGCGATGCGCGCGACATCCCCATGAGATCTTCGGCGTCGCCCTGGTCGAGGATCGTGAAGTCCTTCGCCAGCCCTGCCGCAGGTCCGTACGCGCGCAACAAGCGATGCGCCGTTGCGTGGAAGGTGCCCCCGTGCACGCGCGCGCTCGCACCGCCCGCGAGCCGCGCGACACGGCCGAGCATCTCCTGCGCGGCGCGGCGCGTGAACGTGAGCAGCAGGATGCGATGCGGCGGTACGCCGCGGCCGAGCAGATGGGCGACGCGATAGACGAGCGCGCGCGTCTTCCCGGTGCCGGCGCCCGCGACCACGAGCAGCGGGCCGTTGCCGAACGTCGCCGCGGCGTGCTGCTGCGGATTCAGCTCCGCCGCGAAGTCGATCCCCTCAGGCATCCGGTGCGTCGAACACGATGCTCAAACACGTCGGACCGCCCTCGGCCTTCTGCAGCTCGGAAAGATCCACAGGGATGACAGTAAAGCCGCGCGATTCGAGCTTCGCGCGCGTGCGCGGGAACGAGGCGGCCATCACGAGCGTGTCGCCGATGGCGAGCACGCTGCCGCCCCACGGCTCGGCGTCATCCACCTCGAGCACATCCAGGTCGAGAAAGACCTTCGTCGCAGTCCAGGCGGACTTCGCGAGCAGGACGCCGCGACCGGCGTACGTGCACGCGGTTTTGAGATGCAGCGCACCGGCCACCTCGACCGAGAGCACCGTGTAACCGAGTGGTGACACGAGCGCGCCGAGCTGGTCGATGCCTGCCTCGTTGGTGCGGCTCGAAAGCCCGACGTACAGCGTGCGGTTCACGCGAACGACGTCGCCGCCGTCGAGCGTCGCGGGAGACGAGAGGCGTTTGACGGGGCGATACCGGCTCATCGCGTGCGCCATGCTCTCGGTTTCAGCGCGGCGTGATACGGCGCCGGGCGCGGTCACGATGGCGATCTCGTCGAGCACCATTCCCACGTCCTCGACGAACACCGCGTCGGCGAGCTCGTTTTCGGGTGGGAGATGATCGATGCGCACACCGAGTCGGGTGAGCGCCAGTTCGTATTCCTGGTGCTGGCGCCGCGCGAGGGCGATGTCGATCGGAACGCGATCGCGGAAGGTGAGCTCGCCCGTCGCGAGCGAGGCGCTCACGCCGCGCGTGATGGCGGTCAACATCGGAGGGGCGGATTGGGGGAGAACGACGATCTGCCGGAATATAGCGCGCGCCGTGCGGATCAGCCGTGGCTTTTTTCGCGGCTCGCGGGCCCAACGCCTCTCGGCTGCACCTAGGGCAACGCGAGCATGGTGGAAAGACTCCCCGGGTCCAGCAGGCCCGGAGCTCGCGCGAAGACCGTTCCGAACGATGCGGCGACCCGCTCCGCGACGGCGTCCATGGCCGGCGCGTCCGCCCCGAGCTCGCGTGCAACCGAAGTCATGGTCACGCCCGACAGGCCACACGGAACGATGAGATCGAAGTACGACAGATCGGTATGCACGTTGAGCGCGAAGCCGTGCCAGGTCACCCAATCGCGCGCGTGCACGCCGATCGATGCGATCTTGCGCCCGTTGGTCCAGACGCCGGTGCGCCCTTCGCTGCGCTCCGACGGAATTCCGATCCCCTCGAGTGCGTGCATGAGCACCGCTTCGACCTGGCGCAGATACCAGTGAAGGTCCTGGCGATGCTCGCGCAGGTTCACGATTGGATAGCCGACGAGCTGCCCCGGCCCGTGGAAGGTGACATCGCCGCCGCGCTCTGCCTCGAACAGCTCGACGCCGCGCGTCTCGAGCAGGGCAGGCGATGCTACGAGATGCTGCGCCTTCGAGCTGCGACCGAGGGTAACGACCGGCGGATGCTCGAGGAGCAGCAGCACGTCGTGCGGGATGGCGCCGCTGATGCGCGCGCGGGCCACGGCGCGCTGGAGCTCGAGTGCGCGCTCGTAGGGGACGAGGCCGAGGTGCACGACGTGCATCGGGGCGAGCGCTGGTGACACGTCGCGTGCTGCCGCAACCGACGTCGCGGCGACACTCATCTCACGCATTGAGCGCGCGCCCCATGGAATCCAGAATCGCCTCCGCGATCGCCTCCGACAGCGTCGGATGCGCGTGGATCGCCAGATCGACTTCCTCTACCGTGAACTCGTTCTCGCGGGCGACCACCAGCTCGTGGATCAGCTCCGTCGCATGCGCACCGATGATGTGGGCACCGAGGATCTCGCCGTACTTCGCGTCGCGAATGATCTTCACGAAGCCCTCGGTCTCTCCCGACGTGCGCGCGCGGCCGTTCGCCGAGAAGTTGTATCGGCCCACCTTGTACTCGAGCTTCTTCTCCTTCACCTGCTGCTCGGTGAGCCCGATCGACGCGACCTCGGGATGGCAGTACGTGCAGCTCGGAATGTTGCCGTAGTTCACGCGGTGCTCGTTCTTGCCCGCGATGATCTCGGCGACGACCACTCCCTCGCGCTCGCCCTTGTGCGCGAGCATCGGCGGGCCGGCGACGTCGCCGATCGCGTAGATGCCCTCGGCGCTCGTGCGCATCTGATCGTCGATCTGAATGAAGCCGCGATCCGTGAGCTTCACGCCCTGCGCCTCGAGCCCGATCCCGTCGACCACCGGCGCGCGACCGGCGGCCACGAGCACCGTCTCGACCGTGAGCTCCTTCTTCTCGGGGCCGGCGAGGCTGATCGTCACGGAGCCCTTTCCGACTTTCGCGCCCGTGATCTTCGCGCCGGTGATGACTTCGATCCCGCGCTTCTTGAAGCTCTTCGTGAGCTCGGCCGCGACATCGGCATCTTCAAGGGGAAGGATCGTCGGCAGCGCCTCGAGGATCGTCACCTTCGTGCCGAACTCGTTGAACACGTCAGCGAATTCGCACCCGACCGCGCCAGCGCCCACGATCGCCATCGTCGCCGGTGCCGTCTCGGCGATGAGCACTTCGTCCGACGACAGGATGTTCGACTTGTCGAGCGTGAGGCCGATCGCCGGGATTCCCTTCACGCGCGAGCCCGTGCAGATCACGATTGACTTCTTCGCATCGTGCGTCGTCGCCGTGCCCTTCTCATCGGTGACGGAGATGGTCTTCTTGCCCGTGAGCGTGCCCGTGCCCTTGATCCAGGTGATCTTGTTCTTCTTGAAGAGGAATTCGACGCCCTTCGAGTTCTGCGTGCTCACCGCGCGCGAGCGCTTCATCGCGACGTTGTAGTCGGTGGTGATCTCCCCGACGTTCACGCCGAACGACTTGGCCTCGCGTGCGCGGTGCGCGACCGCCGCAGACTCGAGCAGCGCCTTCGCCGGGATGCATCCCCAGAGCACGCAGGTTCCGCCGAGCCCATCGCGCTCGACCACGCCCACGGTGAGCCCGAGCTGCGCGGCGCGAACGGCGCCCACGTATCCAGCGGGTCCGCCACCGAGGAAGATCACGTCGAAGGAAGCCATTGTCAGTTCGATCCTGTAGTGAGAGCAGTCATTGCCCGATCAGAACACGAGCATGAGTGGGTTTTCGATCAAGCGTCGCAGCGTCTGCATGAAGCGCGCACCGGTCGCACCATCCACGGCGCGATGGTCGCAGCTCATCGTGATGCGCACGCGGGTGCGCACCGCGAGCGCGCCATCGACCACCACGGGTACGTCGCCCACGGCGCCCACCGCGAAGATCGCGACCTCGGGCGGATTGATGATCGCGGTTAACTCATCGATGCCGAACATTCCGAGATTCGACACGGTGGACGTGGCGCCCGTGTACTCCTCGGGCGCGAGCTTGCGCTCACGCGCACGCTTCGCGAGCTCACGCGACTCGCGCGCGATCTCGCTGATGCGCTTCTTGTCCGCGTCGGCGATGATCGGCGTGATGAGACCATCCTCCACCGCGACGGCCATGCCGAGGTGCACGCGATGATTGCGACGGATGCTGTCGCCGAGCCAGTGCGCATTCACTTCCGGATGCTGGCTCAGCGCGGTGGCGATCGCCTTGAGCAGAATGTCGTTATAGGAAACCTTGAACTCGTCGCCGAGTGCGATCATGCGCGTGCGCAGCTCGCGAACACTCGTGAGGTCGAAATCGGCGGTGAGGAAGAACGTCGGGATCGGCCCGTTCGATTCGGCGAGACGACGCGCGATGGTCTTGCGAATCAGTGTGAGTGGAACGTCCTCATAGTCGCCGGCGGCGGCGATGCGGGGAGCTGGCGGAGCGGTGCGCGCGGCTGGCGCCCCGGATGTCTGCGCGGCTGATGCCGGCGCGGCGGCCACGGCGGCCTCGATGTCGCGGCGGATGACGCGGCCGCCCGGACCGCTGCCGTGCAGCTGGCCGAGATCCAGCCCGCGCTCGGAGGCGAGTCGTCGCGCGAGCGGGGAGGAGCGCGGACGCTCGCCACCATTGCCCGATTCGGGCGCAACAGCCGGCGCCGCGGTTGGGGGTGACGACGGAGGCGACGGTGGTGCAGCAGGAGCGCGATCGGCGGAAGCCGGAGGCGCGACGGGAGATGGAGCTCTTCCCGGGGACGATGGCTCGGACGGCGTCACCGCGGCCGCGGGCGCCTTCTTGAGCAGCGCGTCGATGTTTTCGTCCGCCGCTCCGATCACCGCGAGCAGCTCGCCCACCGGACGCGTGTCGCCCTCGGCCGCGAGTCGCGCGCGCAGCACGCCGTCGCCGCGCGCCGTCAGCTCCATCACCGCCTTGTCGGTCTCCACCTCCGCGAGGATATCACCCTTCGCGACCGTGTCGCCCTCGTTCTTCAGCCATTTCACGAGGCGTCCTTCCTCCATCGTGGGAGAGAGCGCCTCCATGAACACTTTGGTTGCCATTGTTGTGACTCGAGAATGGTCAGTCGAGATACATGACTTTGCGCACAGCCGCGATGGTCTTCGGCAGGTCGGGCTTGGCGGCCTTTTCCAGGCTCTTGGCGTACGGCATCGGAACGTCCTCCTGGTGCACGCGGACGACCGGCGCGTCCAGATGGTCGAAGCACTCGCGCTGCACGTAGTCGACCACCTGCGCGCCGACGCCGCAGATCGGCCAGCCTTCCTCGAGCACGACGCAGCGGTTCGTCTTCTGCACCGACGCGGCGATCGCGTCGACGTCCATCGGGCGAATCGTGCGCAGGTCCACGACGTCGATGCGAATGCCGTCCTTCGCGAGCTGGTCGGCGGCCTGCATCGCCACGAGCACCATCTTGCCGTGGGTGATGATCGAGCAGTGGTCGCCCTCGCGCTTCAGGTCGGCCTTGCCGAGCGGGATGACGTAGTCGTCCTCGGGGACCTCGCCCTTGGTGTTGTACAGCATCTCCCCTTCGAGCACGCACACCGGATTGTCG
>JAQBQC010000195.1 GCA_028287205.1 Gemmatimonadota bacterium | reverse complement strand
GTGACGTAGCCGAGCTGGTGCCAGTACGTCATCGCCTCGACCACGCGCACGCGCCAGCTGTCGATGTGCTGCGCAACGACCTCGCTCAAGTCCGAGAGAAAGCTCGCGAACTCCTGTCCGCGCGCCTGCGAGGGCACGAGCAGCGGCGTGTCGGGCTTCTCGCCGAGCAGCTCGCGCACGCTGCGCGCGGTGACCGGCGTCTCCTCGAGCGTTTGAATCGCGATGAGGCGATTGAGCGCGCCCTGGAGCTCGCGCACGTTCGTGAAGTTGATGCGCGCGACCTCGTCCAGCACGCCTGCCTCGAACACCACGCCGCGCTCGTCACATTTGCTGCGGAGGATCGCCACGCGCGTGTCGTAGTCCGGCGTTCCCACATCGACCACGAGCCCGCCCGTGAGCCGCGTGATCAGGCGCTCGTCGAGATCACCGATCTCCGACGGCGGGCGGTCGCTCGTGAGCACCACCTGCTTTCCCGCGCGCTGGAGCGTGTTGAAGAGGCGCAGCATCTCGCTCTGCGTCTCCTTGCGACCCGCGAGGAACTGCACGTCATCGAGCAGCAGCATGTCGACCATGTGGAAGCGCCGCTTGAACAGCTCCATCGCGCTGTCGCCGATCGCGTGATTGAGCTCCTCGATGAACTCCTCGAGCGTGACGTACTCCACCGTAAGCTGTGGCTGCAGCTGGCGCGCGAGATGCCCGATCGCGAGCATGAGGTGCGTCTTGCCAAGCCCCGAGCTGCTGTAGATGAACAGCGGATTGTACGACGTGCCCGGAGACTGCCCCACCGCCCGCGCCGCTGATACGGCGAGCCGATTGGCGCCTCCTACTATGTAATTCTCGAAACGGTAGCGCGGATCGAGATCCACCGTCAGCGGCCTCCCGCGGCGGCGGACGCCGGCGGGCTGCTCGTGCCGGCGCTCAGCCGGCGGAGCACGATACCAGCGATACCGCGCAGCGTCTCGAAGACGCCGGTGCCATGCAGCGCATCAGCCGCGAACGACGGGACCTCGCGAAAGTTCAACGCGTCCTCCAGCTCGGGAACGGTCGAGATGAGCGAGCGGGGCAAGTCCTGCTTGTTGTATTGCAGCACGAGCGGCATGGTGCGCACATCGATGTCGTGCTCCGCCAGATTCGCGTGAAGGTCCTGCATACTCTCGACGTTCTCGGCGAGCTGTCGTGCCTGACTGTCCGCGACGAAGACGACGCCGTCGGCGCCGTGCAGCACCAGCTTTCGCGTTGCCTGGTAGTAGACCTGACCGGGCACGGTGTAGAGCTGGAAGCGCGTCGAGAATCCCGAGATGGTGCCGAGATCGAGCGGCAGGAAATCGAAAAACAGCGTGCGATCCGTCTGGGTCGCGAGCGACACCATCTGTCCTTTGCGATCGCCCGGCACCTGCTCGTAAATGTAATGCAGATTCGTCGTCTTCCCCGACCGCCCCGGGCCATAGTAGACGATCTTGCAGGTGATCTCACGAGTGGCGTAGTTGACCAGAGACACGGCGCGTCAGGCGAGGGAGATGGACGACTCGCCGCCGTCCGCACCGCGCGGAGCGCGGCCGAACAGGATGGCGAGATTGCGATTCAGATCGTGCTCGAGCGAGGCCGCGGAAATGGGAGCCTCGACGAGCAGTGGCGGCTGCGCGTTCTCCAGAAGCGCGCACAACTCCTCAAAGTAGATGCGAACGAGCCCAAGTGAGCTTTCCGCATCGAAGACGGTGAGAAAGACGAAGCGGTGGTGCGTCGTGGGCACGTCACCGATGAAGATCTGCCGGTCGCGCCCAGCGTGATACATCTCGCGAAACGGCTTGCCGTCGAGCTCTCGTCCGAGCTCCCCGGCGGACGCGTGAATCGCGGCCGCGAGCGCGCACGCCGCCATGACGTCCACCGCGCGCGTGAAGCCGAACTGCCCCATCACCTGCCCGTTCGGATGCAGCAGGAGCGCGAACAGCGCGCTCGCGTCGTCCACGAACGCCTGGAGCGGCGCCTCGATCCACGGCTCGGCGACATGAGTTCTCACGCCAGAACGCTCAGCGACTCGATCATCGCACCGCGAATGCGCCCGATGTGCGCGCGGGGCTCGGCGAGCGTCACCAGCACGAGTCCGTCGCGGCCGATCGCGCAGATGTGGCCACGTTCGGCCTCGAGCTGCAGAAAGCCGACCGTGGAGAGTCCTGCCGCGGCGGAGCAGAGGCGCGCCTTTCGATAGAGCGCTGCCGCAAGCGCGGCGACGACGTTCGACTGAATGCCCACCTGCACGTTCGAATCGACGACGATCCCGTCCGCCTCACCCACCACGAGGCACCCCTGCACACCGCGCTGGCGGATCAGCAGCGACAGCACGCCCTCGAAAGGTGAAGCGCTCATGCGACCTCCTCGAGCCACGACGTCGCGCGCTGCACGCATCGATCCAGCACGCGCCGCACGAAGCCGAGCGGCACCGAGCGGCCGGCCGCAACGAGCACCATCGACTCGTCGATGGCCGGCGCGAGCGCGACGGTCGCGAGATCCGTCTCGTAGACGACAGCCTTCCACGCGCCAAGGTCGAGATGCCGGACCGCACGCAACGCCTCATCGCGCACGCCGGTGAGCGCCGCGCCAACGTCCTGCGACACATCCTCGCCGTCGGCGGTGATGTACAGCCCTGCCGCCACCAGCCCATCGGCGTTGAGCAGGAGCGCGGTGTGCTCCCCTTCGCCGAGAATGTCCGCGAAGAGCAGGCGGGCCTCTTCCTCCACTCGCCGCTGGGCCGCGAGCAGCTCCACGTGGCCCGGAGCCCCGTTGCCGTTGCCGGCGACGTGCGCGTAGCGAAGGAGGCGCCGGACCATGCGCAGCGCCGTCGCGATCGATGAGTCGCCGCGATCGTGCGTCGCCGCCGTGCTCAGATGCGTCTCCGCCTCGGCCAGCTTTCCCTGCTTGAAGAGGACGTACCCCATGCCCTTCCGCGCTCCCACGTGACTGGGTGCGAGACGGAGCACCATGTCCCATTCATCGAAGGCCTCCTGCAGCTCGCCGCGATCCACGCGAATGCGCGCGAGGAGATCGTGCGCGTCCGCATTGTGCGCGTGCCGCTCGAGACCTCGGTGTGCGACCTTGAGTCCGAGGTCGAGCTGCCCCGAGCGCCGAAGCGCCTCTCCCAGCTGCATGAACACGAGACTCGACGGATCTCGCGCGAGCTCCTCGCTCAGCCTTCTGATCTCGTCAGACATCGATGCGCTCCTGCAGCAGACAGCGCAGCCGGCTCGCCGCGTCGCGGGCCGCGCGAATTCGTTGAGCGTCGGGGCTTCCGGGGTTCAGTTTCAGCGAACGCTCCCACGATGCGAGTGCATCGAGATAGTCGCCGCACCACGCCGCGGCATACCCGCTCTCCGCATGCAGCTCGGAATTGAGTGGATCGACTTCGAGGCCGCGTGCGATCGCGCGCGCGGCCTCGTCCTGCCGACCGAGTCGATTGAGCACGCGCGCGTGGAGCAGATGTCCCTCCGCCACCTCGGGCGATTCGGTCGTGATGCGCTCGCAGATTGCCAGCGCCACCTGTGGTTCCCCTGAATGCAGCGCGGAGGCTGCGGCCTCGAGCGGCGCGACGGTAGTCGGCGATGCCGGCGTCGCGCCGTCCGCGGCCGGCTCGGGCGGATGCACGCCATTGCGCAGCTCGACGATTCCGGTGGACAGCAATCCGTAGGCGACGCGCGCGACGTCGAACTCGCTCTGCGCGAGCAGCGTCGCAATCGCGCGCAGGTCCCGCGTGCCATCGATCTCGGCCAGCACCTCCCATTCGCGCGGACGCAGATCGAGGAAGCCGGGATGATCGTCGGCAACGGGAGCGAGCACGGGCACCACGCCCAGGTGCGCGACCTTCCCCTCGATGCGCGACCACTCGTCGATGCGGCGTGCCGCTTCCATCAGCAGCGACTCCGTGGAGATGCGGATGTTCGCCTCCGCCGGCGCATCGCTCACTTCCTGCTCCTCGAAGGAGAAGAAGCCCTCGCGCCACGACATCAGCTCGAAGACGACCTCCTCCACCTGGAAGCGCACCTGCCGCTCGAGCTCCTTGCTCGTGAGGGAGCCGCTCTCCACGAGCAGCTCGCCGAGCTTCCGGCGCGAGTGCAGCGCGCGCTGCGAGTCGCGCGCGCGAGCCAGATCTGCCTCCGTGATCTTGCCGCCGCGCAGCAGCAGCTCGCCGAGCGGATGCGGGTTGCTGCGGATGGCGGCGAAGACGACGGCGCCGCGATCGAAGTAGACGGTGCCCTGATTGTCGCGCAGCACGGAGGTGACCGTGAGCGCACCCGTCTTTCGGCTCAGGTCGAGCAGCTGGAAGACATCGTGGATGCCCAGCTCGCGAAGTGGTCCCTCGATCGCCATTACGCGACCTCCTGGCGACTGCGGAAGATGCGCAGCAGATCGGCCGCGGTGCGCGATTCGCGCCGCGCACGGCGCGCGTGCTCGCCATCGGGCTCCAGCTCGACCACGCGCTGCCACGTCGCGATCGCATCGCGGTAGCGGTGACGATCCGCGAGCAGCTGTCCCTTGAGAAAGAGCGCGAGCACGTGTCGGGGATCGAAACGCAGCACGCGATCGATCGAGATGGCCGCATCATCATGGCGGTCGAGCTCGAGCAGCACCTCGCTCAAAGACAGGAGCGCGTCGATGTTGTAGGGGTCGCGGCGCAGCAGCTCGACCAAGGGCGGCAGCGCGGCGTCGACTCGGCCGAATCGCCGGCGCACGTTCGCGAGCGCGAGCATCGCCTCCACGTACGTCGGAACGGCCTCGAGAGCCGCGAGCAGCGACTCCTCCGCTTTCCCGGGCTCGCCGCGCTCCGCGAGCAGCCGCGCGAGCTCGTAATGCACCACGGCGAAGTCGCGATCGAGGTCGAGCGCATTGCGGTACGCCGCGATCGCGCCGTCGATGTCTCCCGCGGCGCGCGCCACATCGCCGAACTCCTTGAGCACGTCCGCGCGCGCAGGGGCGAGTCGCCGCGCACTGCGCAGCAGCTCCCGCGCCGCGGCCGGATCTCCGGCGCGCGCGCGCGGCAGCGGTGAGCAGCA
>JAQBQC010000175.1 GCA_028287205.1 Gemmatimonadota bacterium | reverse complement strand
GCTGATCGAAGTCACCGCCGGCTTTCATCCGGATCTCACCGGCCGCGAGAACGTCTATCTCAAAGGCTCGATCATCGGGATGAAGCGGGCAGAGATCGAGCGCCGGTTCTATGCCATCGTCGAATTTTCCGGGATCGGAGATTTCTTCGACACACCGGTCAAGCGCTTCAGCTCCGGCATGAACGCCCGCCTTGGATTCTCGATCGCGGCGCACCTCGAGCCGGAGATTCTCATCATCGATGAGGTGCTCTCTGTTGGGGACTACACCTTTCAGGGAAAGTGCATCCGGTGGATGCAGAATCTGTTGAAGAACGGAACGACGGTGATCTTCGTCTCGCATAACATGGACGCGGTGCTGTCGCTGTGTAATTCGGCGATCCTGCTCGATCACGGGAGCGTCATCGCCCGGGGAGAGCTGCCGCTCGTGGTAGGCGAGTACTACAAGCGTGGCGGGCGCTGGAAGCCCGAGCTGCTTCCGCAGCCCAAGGTTGTGACGGACAGCTTCTCGTGCACGCTCGGCACCGATGTCGTCGTGGAGCCGGGCCAGCGCCTCACATTCACGCACGCGATGACCGCCTCGTCGGACGTCGAGCTCACTCCGGGATTCTTCGTCATGCGTGGCGACAAGGCGGTCGTCGACACGACGTATGCGCGCATGCGCGGGCATGCGCTTGCGCTGCGCGCGGGCGAGAGTGCGAGCGTCACCTGGAGCCTTGCGTTCAATCTTCCGGCTGGCGTCTACGAAATCGGATACCACGTGGGCGATGTCGGCGGTGGCTACCACGATCATCAGAGTCGCGGAGTCATCGTCACCGTGGGCGACGACCCTCGCGTGCGCGGCGATGCGTACGTCGGCTTGCAGCTCGAGGAGCAGCGCGGCGAGCGTGCGCTCGACCGTGTCGCTGCCGCAGTTGGCTCCCTCCCCTGACTTCAACGGAGCCGGCCGTGTTGTGCAGACTGCCGCTCCGGCACGTGCCGTGACCTTGTTGCAAACCGTCGCCGACACGGCAGTCATGGGTGCGGAGTGGCTGCGTTTGGAGCGACCCACGCTTCGGAGAACCGCGCGGGATCGCACCGGCCACCATCTCGCGCTCTTCGCGCGCGCGCTGCCGCCCTCCAGCGGAGTTGGCGTCTATCGCCCGCTCTCCTTCATGCGATACGGCAGCGCGCGCGGCTGGCGCTTTGACGCCTTTTGCAGCGAGCCGCCCGCCACGGAGAGTGAGCACGGCGATGAGCTGCTCTCGCGGATTCCGCGCGAGACGACGCTCCACGTCGTGCCATCACCGCTGCGAGAGCCGTCGTACCGGTTCTTTCCACGCGTCGATGGCGGCTTCACCAACGCGCTCGCGTACGCCCGGTACGCGATCGACACGCTCGCGTCCGATCCGCCCGACGCGGTGCTCGCCTCGGGACCTCCCTTCTTTACGTTCGTCGCCGCACTCTTCGTCGCGCGGCGCTTTGGTGTGCCGCTCGTCCTGGACTACCGCGATGAGTGGACGGAGTGCCCTTTCGATTTCGTGACCAAGGACGGCGACGATCTGACGTGGGAGAAGCGCTGCATGGCCGAGGCGGACGCGGTGCTGTTCGTGACCAGATCCATCATGGAGCATCAACTGCGCGTTTTTCCGGAACTGGATCGGGAACGGGCGCACGTCGTTCCCAACGGCTGGGACCCCGAGGACTTCGGCGGCACTGCGCGCGAAGCATCGCCCCCGCCGCGCGCCGAGTCAGCCATCCTGCGCGTTGCCCACGTGGGCAATCTGGCAGGCCACACGCCTCCCTTCGAATTTCTCGAAAGCCTGAAGCAGCTCGTCACCGATCGACCCGACTGGATCTCACGGCTCAAGGTCACGTTCATGGGCCGGCGCTCGCCGAGTGCCGACGCCGCAATCCGGGAATTTGCGTATCCGGAGGTTCTCGAGGTCGTCGATCATGTCAGCAAGCGCGAGGCAGTTCGTCGCATGCGCGAGAGTGATGTGCTACTGATGCTCGCGGCACCGAGACTGGACCGGTCTCTGCCCACCAAGCTGTTCGACTATCTGGCTTCGCGGCGACCGGTGCTGATCTTCGGGTCGCCCGGTGAGTCCTCAGCACTCATTGATCAGCTGAGCGCCGGGGAGCTCTGTCCGCCCGGCTCGGCGAAGGCGCTCGGGGATGCGCTCGAGCGCCAGCACCATCACGATCTTTCGTCGCAGGACGAAAACGTGCGTGCGTGGCTGCAGGAGCATCGCCGCGATGTGCTGGCCGCTCGTGCGTTCGACACCATCGAATCCGTAATGTCGCGTGCGTAGCGTTGCTCGCTCCGCGCCATTGTCGGTTACACCTTCCGCGCTGGCACTGCCGTGGTGTAGCGCGGCGTGACCGCTCGCTGAATCGACTCCACCGCCTCCGACACTCGGCGGCGGAAGCGGCCGCCGACATAGGAGATCACCGCTTCGGTATCGACCGGTGTGGATCCGAACCCGGACTTGAACGAGCGCAAGCCCTCTTCGTGGGGTCGTGCGCCACCGAGGTAGAAAAGCTCGACGCCTTCTGATTGCAGAGCCATCGCGGTCTCGAGCACCAAAAAGTGCGAAGCGCCCAGGCTCATGCCCTCCGTGGAGCTTCCAGCCGACGCGAAGTACGCGCCGCGACTCGATCTGAGAATGAGCAGGCTCGAGGCAACCTCTCCGCGCAGCACGGCCTGGCAGAGCTCTGCTGCACCGCTTGCCAGAAGAACGGCGTCGTCGGCCCTGGCAAACTCGAGCGGTACATTGTCATTTCGCGCCTTGCGACGCGCCATCGAATTCGCCTGCAGCGCCAGATGCGCGTCGAGCGCATCGTCCGAGACCGCCCGACGCATCGTCATGCCGTTTTTCCTGGCCTTCTTTACACGCGTCCGATGATGGCTGGAGAGCCCGTCGAACAAATCCTTCCCGGCCAATGGAAGCTCGAACTCGGTGCGCTGAATGCGCTCTTCCTCGCCACGCAGCTGCGGAACGAGTGAGCGAGGGGACGCGAACGTGGAGATCTCCAGATTGGTGATTCCCTCGTCGCGGCAAAATGTGTCCAGCCCGCCCCAGAACGTCGAACCCGCTTCGACGTCGGGTGCGGAAGGGATATCCACGGACCTGAGGATGCGCCCGCGACGAAGCAGGCCGAGTGCGGCTGCCGTTATCGCACCGGCGTCTTCCATGCCGAACAGCCAACAGTCGGTTCCCAGCGCCCGCTGCGCGCGCATGTAGGCCGCAACGAGAAAAGGATTGTGGGAATCCGTCAGAGAAGCGGAGTCGACCGACTGGTCATCCGCACGACGTGCAAAAAAGCTTGGTGCCATTCGACAACTACCCTCGTAGACAAGCTCCGCAGATACGACTTTCGGGAGTCATGTCGCGAGCACCGTGCCCCACCCGCAAAAAAAGCACGGAGAGACCTCAACAGCGCGCAACGAGTCAGATTAGCCGCGGCAAATGACATCCGGATTACAAACACGTAAAAAGTATTCTTCATCCCGGATAAGCTCGGCAGACCTCGAAGCGACCTACTCGTACGCCTCCACCGGCGGACAGCTGCACACCAGGTTTCGATCGCCGAACATGTTGTCGATGCGCGCGACTGTCGGCCACACCTTCCGCGCGCGCAGCCCCGGCGCCGGAAACGCCGCGCGCTCGCGCGAGTATGGACGGTCCCAGTCATCGGACACTACCTGCGCCAGCGTGTGCGGGGCGCGACGCAGCACGTTGTCCTCGCGCGAGGCGACGCCGATCTCGATCTCGCGAATCTCTTCGCGGATCGCCAGCAACGCGTCGATGAAGCGGTCGAGCTCTTCCTTCGACTCGCTCTCCGTTGGCTCTACCATGAGCGTGCCCGGCACGGGGAACGAGACGGTGGGTGGATGGAAGCCGTAGTCGATCAGCCGCTTCGCGATGTCCTCGACATCGACGCCCGCGCTCTGCTTGAACGGCCGAGTGTCGAGAATGCCCTCGTGCGCAACGAGTCCGTTCGCGCCCGAGTAGAGCAGCTCGTACTCACCGCTCAGCCGCTTCGCGATGTAATTGGCCGAGAGAATCGCGATTTTCGTCGCGTACATCAGCCCTTCGGCGCCCATCAGCTGGATGTAGATCCACGAGATGGGCAGGATGCTCGCGCGTCCCCACGGCGCGGCGGACACCGTTCCTTCCGCGCGCGCGTGCCCGAGCGGCACGAGCGGATGATCCGGGAGAAATGGCGCCAGGTGCGCCGCCACGCCGATCGGCCCCATCCCCGGTCCGCCGCCGCCGT
This sequence comes from Gemmatimonadota bacterium, assembly GCA_028287205.1. Lineage (GTDB taxonomy): Bacteria > Gemmatimonadota > Gemmatimonadetes > Gemmatimonadales > Gemmatimonadaceae > FEN-1250. Next base: position 576 of record JAQBQC010000175.1, on the reverse strand, counting down.
GCGGGATACAGAACGTCTTGTGCAGATTGAGATGGCACACGTCGGCGCCGAGATCGCCGGGACTGCACAGCCCCACCTGCGCGTTCATGTTCGCGCCGTCCATGTACACCTGCCCGCCGTGCGCGTGCACGATATCGCAGATCTCGCGAATCGAGCCCTCGAACACACCGTGCGTGGACGGATAGGTCACCATGAGCGCTGCGAGGTTCGCCGCATTCGCGCTCGCCTTCGCACGCAGGTCGTCGAGATCGATGTTGCCCTTCGCATCGGATCCCACCACGACCACGCGCATCCCGGCCATCACCGCGCTCGCCGGGTTCGTGCCGTGCGCGCTCACCGGAATCAGGCACACGTCGCGATGGTCGTCCCCGCGGGAGCGATGATACGCCTGGATCGTGAGCAGCCCCGCGAACTCGCCCTGCGATCCCGCGTTCGGCTGCAGCGACATCGCGGCGAATCCCGTGATCTCGCACAGGTCGGCCTCGAGCCTGTGAAAGAGCTCGAGATAGCCGGTCGTCTGCGAGCGCGGCGCGAACGGATGGATGCCCGCGAGCTTGGGCCACGACACCGGAAGCA
>JAQBQC010000152.1 GCA_028287205.1 Gemmatimonadota bacterium | reverse complement strand
GCTGCGCTCGCATCGCATCGATCTCATCGTGCTCGCCGGCTACATGCGGCTGGTGCCGGAGATCGTGGTGCATGCGTACCGGGGACGGATCGTCAACGTGCATCCGGCCCTCCTCCCTGCTTTTGGCGGGCGCGGAATGTACGGGACGCGCGTACACGCTGCGGTGATCGCCGCGGGCGCGCGCCTGTCGGGCGCGACGGTGCACTTCGTGGATGAGCGCTACGATCACGGCGCGATCATCGCGCAGTGGCCCGTACCGGTGCTCTCCGCCGACACACCGCAGGCGCTCGCCGCGCGCGTGCTTCGCGTGGAGCACGCGCTCTACCCGCCCGCGATTCTTGCAGTGGCGCAGTCACGCATCTCGCTCGATGAGAATGGCCGCGCCACGCACATGCACCTGCCCAAGCTCGACGACGCGGCATTCGTGCTCGACTCTCTCGACGATGCCGCACTGCGTGACGCAATCGGCATCGCCCTTTCTGCCTGATCGCCCTTTCCGGCTTCACATGCCTCGCGCACTCATATCTGTTTCGGACAAGACCGGCGTCGCCGAGCTCGCTCGCACGCTCACCGCTCGCGGCTGGGAGATCATCTCCACCGGCGGCACCGCGCGCGCACTGCGCGAAGCGGGAATCCCCACGCGTGACGTCGCCGAGGTCACGGGCTTTCCGGAGATGCTCGATGGACGGGTGAAGACGCTGCACCCCGGCGTGCATGGAGGGCTGCTCGCGCGTCGCGATCTGCCCGAGCACATGGAAGCGCTCGCGGCGCATGACATCGAGCCGATCGATCTCGTCGCGGTGAATCTCTACCCCTTTCGCGAGACCGCGGCGCGCGCCGGCGTGCGTCCCGAGGAAGTCATCGAGAACATCGACATCGGCGGGCCATCCATGCTGCGCTCCGCCGCGAAGAACTTCGAATCGGTGTACGTGGTGGTCGATCCGGCGGACTACGGGAAGGTGCTCGATGCGCTGGCGACCGGCGGGGACGATCTCGATCTGCGACGACTGCTCGCCGAGAAGACGTACGCGCATACGGCTGCGTACGACTCGGCGATTGCCGGCTGGTTTGCGAGGCAGCGCAACGAGCGGTTCCCCGAGCGGATGCCGCTCTCGCTCGAGCGGCAGCAGTCGTTGCGCTACGGAGAAAATCCCGGGCAGGAAGCGGCGTTCTATGTCGAGCATCGCGGCGCCGGGCTCGCATCGCTCACACAGCGCGGCGGAAAGGAGCTGAGCTTCAACAACCTGCTCGATCTCGAGGGCGCACTGCTGGCCACCGACATGCTCGGCGATGGGCTTCCCGCCTGCGCGATCGTCAAGCACACATCGCCGTGCGGCCTCGCGGTCGCAGCCACGGCGCTCGAGGCGTACCAGAAGGCGCTCGCGTGTGATCCGCAGTCCGCGTTCGGAAGCGTGATCTCGTTCAACGTGCCGGTTGACGAGAAGCTCGCGGACGTGATCTCGAGCCTGTTCGTCGAGTGCCTCGTGGCGCCGTCATTCAGCCCGGCGGCAATCGAGATACTCGGTCGCAAGAAGAACTTGCGCGTGCTCGAGGGGCGCGCCGCGTGGCCTGCGGGCTCGCTCGATTTCAAGCGCGTGCGCGGCGGCATGCTCGTGCAGGACCGTCCGTCCATCGACCACAGCCTGCAGAGCTGGAACGTGGTGACGAAGCGCGCGCCGACCAACGCCGAGCGCGACGATCTCCTGTTCGCCTGGCGCGCGGTGGCGAGTGTGAAGTCCAACGCCATCGTGCTCGCGCGCGGAGGTGCGACGATCGGGATCGGAGCGGGGCAGATGTCGCGCGTGGACGCGAGCTTTCTCGCGGTGCACAAGGCGCGCACCACCGGCTTCGATCCGGCGGGCTCGGTGCTCGGCTCCGACGCGTTCTTCCCCTTCCGCGACGGCGTGGACCACGCGGCCGAGGCGGGCGTCACGGCGATCATTCAGCCGGGCGGGTCGGTGCGCGATGCAGAGGTGGTCGAGGCCGCGAACGAGCGCGACATCGCGATGGTATTTACGGGCGCGAGGCTCTTTCGACACTAGTGCGCTCGTTGCCTAGGCGTGGCGGACGGTCCATCTTGCACTGCTGATCCGGTCCGGCGAGCGCGCCGGCGGCCGCGCGTTCCCGACACCGAGTATATGCCTCCGAAGAGCACCGATCTCGACTATCGTCCGTCCTATCTGGCCGCGACGATCACCTCGCTCGTCATCTTCGCGATTTATCTGGCGACGTTGGCCCCGTCCACGGCGATGTGGGATACGAGCGAGTACATCTCGGCGGCCTACGTGCTCGGAATTCCGCACCCGCCGGGCAATCCGCTCTTCGTTCTGATTGGGCGCTTCTTCGCGATCCTTCCGCTCGGACATCTCAGCGTCGCGATGAAGGTGAACATCCTCGCGGCGCTCACGAGTGCGGTCGCTGCGGGCATGTGGTTCCTGATCACCGAGCGCATCCTCGTGGGCTGGCTCACCGAGCGCTGGCAGCGGTGGGTTGGCGCTGCGCTCGCGGCGCTGATCGGCGCGACCGAGTTCACGGTGTGGAATCAGTCCGTCGTGAACGAGAAGGTGTACACGGTCTCGCTCATGGGACTCGCGATCATCTCGTGGCTCACGGTTCGATGGTCCGACGATCCCGATGGGCCGATGGCGGATCGCCTGCTCGTGCTGATCGCGTATCTGCTCGGCCTCGGGTACGCGAATCACATGATGGGCTTCCTCGCGGCGCCGGCAGTGATTGTGGCAGTCGCCGTTCGTCGCCCGCAGACGTTCCTGCGCTGGAAGCTGATCGCCGCGAGCGTCGGCGCACTGCTGCTCGGGATGTCGCCCTTCCTCACGCAGCCCATCCGCGCCGCGCACTTTCCGGCGATCAACGAGGGCGAGCCGACGACGTGGAGCGCCTTTCTCTACAACTTCAATCGCGGCCAGTACGGAAAGCCTGCGATCCTCGACCGCCAGGCGCCTCTCTCGGGGCAGCTCGGCATGTACTGGCTCTACTTCAAGTGGCAATGGCTGCGTGATGTGAAGGAGCAGTATCCGCGCGTCCAGTGGATGCTCGCCTCGCTCTACATGATTCTCGGCCTCATGGGCGCCTTCGTGCACTGGCGCCGGGACCGCAAATCGTTCTGGTACTTCGGCACGTTCATGCTGACGCTCACCGTCGTGCTGATCTACTATCTCAACTTCAAGTACGGGCACTCGCAGTGCCTGTTGATGGGAAATCCCGCGGACGTGGCCTGCGAGGTGCGCGA
>JAQBQC010000016.1 GCA_028287205.1 Gemmatimonadota bacterium | reverse complement strand
GTCCACGAGCTGCGTGATGCGCACGTCCGCGGCCGTACTCAGCAACTGGTAGGCATCCACGCGCGACAGATGGTAGGTGTCGCCGAGAAGTGCTATCGCCTGACGGGTGGCGATCTTCGTCGCCACCGTCAGGTTGGAGTCCGCGCCCATCGCGATCCAGGCCTTGGACGTCTCCGCGCGGGGCCAATCGAAGTGCATGTCCTTGCGCACGATGAGCTGGAATCGACCGCGCAGCGCCGTCTCGAGCGCCGTGATGTCCACCTCGCCGTCGCCCTGCGCAGCGTGGCCGTCGCCGATTTCGAGCAGTGCGCCGCGTGTGTGCACCGGGATGTAGAGGATCGTTCCGGCGACGAGCGCCTTGTTGTCGAGATTCCCTGCGTGCGTTCCGGGCGGAGCGCTGTTGATGCGCCCCTGCTCGGGTCGCGGTGCGACACCGATACTCCCGAAAAACGGGTGCAGCGGAATCGCGATCCCGAGCGAGTCGGAGAACCGCGCCACCTTGTGTTGTAGGTCGAGCGGGATCACGCGGAAGCGCGACTCGCCCGGGAAGTCCTCGGGCAGGAAGCCGCCGCGCGGTCCGAAGCCGTTGCACGCATAAGGCAGGTCGACCGCGATGGACTCGATTCTCACCTCGAGCACGTCCCCCGGCTCCGCCCCGTCCACGTAGATCGGGCCCGTGAGGATGTGCCCACCCGGGCCGCGGCGAAGCGTCGAGTCGCTTACCGCGGCCGCGATCGCGCGGTACGCCGGCTCGATGGTCCCGGTGTCCACGCCCGGTTGAAGGAGCCGGGCCCCGCACGTCGAGACCGCGCCGACGATCACCTCGTCCCCGGACGCGACGCGCAGCACCGGCGCTGCCGCGGGATCGTAGCCTCCGTACACGACCGTCGTCGGGGACGGCATCAGCGTGTGCACGGAGCCAACCGGGTACGCGGACCAGAAGTTCGCGCCCTTGGACGCGGCACAGGCAGCGAGGGCGATGGTGACGAGAGGGATGATCGAGAGCGCAAATCGACGCATGGCACCGGGGGCGAGAGTGTCGGCGGTAAGGCAAGTGGTCGAAGGTATCATCGCTCCGCGTCGGCAGGCGGCGCCATTCGTCAGCTCGTCGGGACGCGAGCCTCGTGCACACTCGGCGCGAAGACTGCACGTTGCAAAACCGTCAGCCCCCGCGCACTTCACTCCACATTCACCCCTCACGATGGAGGTCGCACATGGAACGCAGAGCGATCAATCCGTGGCAGTGGCAGGACAATTTCGGCTACGCCCAAGCCATCGAGGTAGCGGGAGGCCAGCGGGTGCTATACTGCGCGGGCCAGACATCGATGAACGCCGACGGGCATCCACAGCACGCAGGGGACATGGCCGCGCAGCTGGCGTTGGCACTCGATAATCTGGAGGCAGTTCTGGCGGCAGGCGGCTACCGCCTGGCTGACCTCGTGCGCCTGAACTATTACACGACCGATATCGGCGCGTTCTTCACACAGTTCGGAGTGGTCGGCGGACGGCTCGCCGCCGCCGGCTGCGTTCCGAGCAGCACGTTGCTCGGCGTGACGAGCCTGGCGTTCCCCGAGCTGCTCCTCGAGATCGAGGGCACCGCAGTGCGCTGAGGTGGCTCCGCTCCAGCGCGCGGGCTATGATGTGCTTACCACGAGTTCGACGGCCCGCACACGGTTCCGCCGGGCATCGCGCGCGAGGCCGTCGAGTGGCTCGTGTTGTCGCCGGATTAGCGCGATGGTGCCGAAGGCTGCTCTGGCGGCCGGTCCTTGCCGTGGATGTCGATCGTCGGCTCGCCATTGGGCCCAGCGGTGAGACCGCCCAACAGCTGCCCATCGCGCATGGTCAGCTCCGATCCGCCGGCATCATTGACGCCCTCCGGGCCGCGATCTCCCTGCCCCCACGCGGCTTGCGTACGTATCTCGGCATTGCGGTTCGGATCGACGCCGGCCGAAAGGGGGTGCACACGGCTCTGACCCGTGACGTCCACCCGCCCCTGCCCGCCGCCCGGCTCGCCGCTCTCGCGTCGCTGCGACTCGTCGCGCGCGACGCCCTGCTGCGCGCGGTCCGTGCGCTCTCCGCCACTCGACGGCTCGGCCTGCGCGCTCTCATTGGTACGATCATCAGACTTCTGCATTGGATCACCTGCAACTCGGGCCGGAAGATATGCGAGGCGTCCCACGCCCGACCCGTTCCACGCGGACACACGCTGCAATGGCGCGACGCGGAGCTCTCACCCGGCCGGCCCCAATGTTCTGGATGGCCAGTATTCGCGGCACCTCTCGTGCCTTCGCTCCTGCACCGCGGCAGTTCCCGCGCGCTGCGCTCGGCTCGTCGCGCTCGTGCACGCCGCGGCGTTTCTTCCGGGACGCAACGCGCTACCGATCCACCTGCGCCATCTGCTTCGCGTTGTAGCGCGGCCCGGCCACGTTCTCCGGCGCGAGCGCCGCGTCGAGCATCGCCATCTCGTCCGGCGTGAGTCGCACTTCAGCCGCACCGAGATTCTCCTCCAGATACTTCCGCCGCTTCGTGCCCGGAATCGGCACGATGTCGGGACCCTTGTGCAACAGCCACGCGAGCGCGATCTGCGCCGGCGTCGCATGCTTGCGCGCCGCGAGGTCGCGCACGGCAGAAGCGGCGCGCGTGTTCGCGTCGAAGTTCTCGCCCTGATAGCGCTGATCGTTCCGTCGGAAGTCGCACTCCGTATACTCCTCGGCGCGCTTCACAGCGCCCGTGAGAAAGCCACGCCCTAACGGTGCGAACGCGACGAGGCCGATGCCCAGCTCGCGAAGCAGCGGGATGATGCGCGGCTCGAGGTTGCGCTCCCACAACGAATACTCGCTCTGCAGCGCCGAGATCGGATGCACGGCATGCGCGCGACGAATCGTCTGCTCGCCCGCTTCCGAGAGTCCGAGGAAGCGCACCTTCCCCTCGCGCACGAGATCCGCCATTGCTCCAACGACGTCCTCGATCGGCACGTTGGGGTCGACGCGATGCTGGTACAGCAAGTCGATGTAGTCCGTCTGCAGCCGGCGCAGCGATCCTTCGACGGCTTCGCGGATGTGCTCCGGCCGGCTGTCCACACCGACAACGGCTCCGTTCGAGTCGATCTTGAAGCCGAACTTCGTTGCGATGATCAGCTGCTCGCGCCGTCCCGCATGACTCGCGAGCGCACGAGCCAGAAGCTCCTCGTTCACGTACGGCCCATATACCTCCGCGGTGTCGAAGAACGTGCATCCGAGCTCGATCGCGCGATGAATGGTTGCGATGGACTCGCGATCGTCGCGCTCCTCGGCGGTGCCGTACGCCTGGCTCATCCCCATCAAGCCGAGGCCGATCTCGGTGACAGTGAGACCCTGGGTTCCAAGAGCTCGTGTGGGCAGCATGTGCGGTAGCCGTGTGTGAGTTGTCGGAAGCTTGCAGATCAGTGGGCGCGACGAAAAGCCTTAGCCGAGCCGCGGCGCGCGATACTGTTCGTCGCTGACCTTCTCCATCCAGTCTACGGCTTTGCCATCGAGCGCTTCCTGAATGGCGATGTGCGTCATGGCTGCGATCGGGGAGGCGCCGTGCCAGTGCTTCTCGCCAGGATCGAACCACACCACATCTCCGGGACGGATCTCCTCGATCGGACCGCCCTCGCGCTGAACCCAGCCGCGACCGAAGGTGACGATCAGCGTCTGACCGAGTGGATGAGTGTGCCACGCAGTGCGAGCACCGGGCTCGAAGGTGACGGCATTGCCGGCCGCGCGCGCCGGTTCTGTCGGCTGGAACATGGGGTCGATCCGGACGGTTCCGGTGAACCACTCGTTCGGTCCGCTGCCGGATGGCTGCGAGCCACTTCGCTTGATGTCCATTGTCGCACTCCTTGAGGTTCTATCGCTGCGTGGGACGATCGCAGCTGCGCGTCATCCCGCCGCGCCGAGTTATAGCATCTCCACTGCTGCGACGGAGCGCGAACACTCGGAGGCGGCGATACCTGCACGGCACGCGCCACGCGCTGCATGCGCGCACGACTCACGAGCTCAGCTCGATGTCGCGGGCGACGCCACTGCGCCGGCCGTCGAAGCACGATCACCGTCCTCGACGTTGGGAACGAGCTCCTTTGCGAGCGAGCGAAAAAAGGCGGCGGTGTCTTCGCGCCTGGTCGCCGGCCAATCCGCGATGAAGTCCTGGATGTGCTCGCGCCTCGCCTGCACCAGTCGATTCAGCGTGTCGTATCCCGCCGGCGTCAGCGCGCGCGCATCGCCCCGCCGTCTGCTCGGATTCGTGATCAGCCCCGCGTCGCGCAGCTCGGCTTCCGCCGCTCGCATCTGATCGGCGGGCACTCGCTGACGTGCTCCGAGCGCAATCACATCGAGCGCGGTATTCTGCTCGAGCTTCACCAGCAGCCACGTTGCCACCGGGCTGAGTGACAGCCCCGCACGCGCTACCATGCCCTCGATGAATTCTCGCTGCACGTCCCTGCTGGTCAACAGCGACAATCCGCGCAGAAACTCCGAGGCGGAGTCCGACGCCTGAGGTCTGGCGAACGTGCCCCCGGATTGCGTTCCCGAATCGCCAGCGGCTGCCGCCACCGTCTTGCGCAGCGGCTGCTCCGGCATGAGCCACACGAGCACGAATCCCACCGCGGCGATGCCCATCGCCACGAGGAAGACCGTGTCGAGCGAGCGCGTGAATGCCAGCGCGTACGCGGCGCGCACATCGGGCGGCATTGTCGCCAATGCGCGCGCCGACATTCCACCAGCACTCATCTCCATTCCCGCCGCTCCACTCGGCAGCGCGCCCGCGAGATTCGCCGCGAGACGCTTCGCGAACACGGCACCCAGCACGGCGGTGCCGAGCGATCCACCGATGAGCCGAAAGAGCGTCGCGCCCGATGTGGCCACGCCGAGATCCTCGTAGCTCACCGCATTCTGCACGGCGATGACGAGCACCTGCATCACCATGCCGAGGCCGAGGCCGAGTGTCAGCATGATCGCCGACGCAGCCATGAGACTGGTGGATGCGGACATGCGGCCGAGCAGAAAAAGTCCGAGCGTCATCACTGCGGTTCCGATGATCGGAAAGATCTTGTAGCGCCCCGTCCTGCTGATGAGCTGCCCGGAAAGGATCGACGTAAAGAGCATTCCGCCCATCAGGGGAAGCATCTGCATCCCCGACTGCGTCGGCGACGCCCCCTTCACGATCTGCAGAAAGAGCGGCAGGTAGACGACCGATCCGAACAGCGCGAAGCCGACGATGAATCCGACTGCAGAGGTCACGGCGACCGTGCGGTTCTTGAACAGGCGGAGCGGCAGCACCGGCTCGGCGGCTCTGCGCTCGACGAACAGAAAGAGCGCGAGCGCGATGACCGTCGTCGCCATGAGCGCGAGCATCGTCGGCGAGGACCACGAATAGCTCGTGCCGCCGAGGTCAGTGAGCAGCGTGAGCGAGGCGAGCACCACCGCGAGCAATGCGGAGCCGGCGTAGTCGATGGCGCGCTTCGTCCGGATGCCTTGCGACGGGAGCGTTGCCGCCAGCACGATGAGCGCGACGATGCCGATCGGAACGTTGATGTAGAAGATCCATCGCCATGTCAGATGCGTCGTGAAATATCCGCCGAGGAGTGGCCCCGCGATGCTCGCGCCGCCGAAGACCGCGCCGAAGATTCCCTGATACTTGCCGCGCTCGCGTGGCGAGACGAGATCGCCGACCACCGCCTGCGTGACGACCGTCAATCCGCCGGCACCGAGCCCCTGTATCGCGCGGAAGGCGATGAGCTGCGGCATGTTCCGGCTGATGCCGCAGAGCGCTGAGCCGATGAGAAAGATGATCACAGCGCTCTGTAGCACGCCCTTTCGGCCATAGAGATCGCCCAGCTTCCCGTACACCGGTGTCACGACCGTCTGCGCGAGCAGATAGGCCGTGACCACCCACGCGAGCCGTTCGAGCCCGCCGAGCTCTCCGACGATTGTCGGCAGCGCGGTCGACACGATCGTCGAGTCGAGCGCTGCGAGGAGCATGACGAGAACGAGACCACTGAATGCCGCGCGCACATGAGTCGAGGCGGGCGTGGCGGTCGTGTTCGCGGTGCCCGCGTTGGTTGCGTCGGTCATGGCGTCAAGTGGTTTTCCTTCGTGTGCACGGAAATCTTCGCGAAAGATGGCGGTGAGCGAGGTGCACGTCCTGCGCCGAGGCAAAAGCGCTCTCTGCGGCGACGCGCGCCAACTCCCCTTGCGCGTCTAAGGGAAGGACCTTAGCCTCTCCCTAGATCGGCATAGGGAGCCTCTTGGCGAGTCCTTTTGCCCACGGTATCCCCTTCGCGCAGCCGAGGCTTCATGTTCAGCAACGATTCCGGACTTCTGCAGGGCACCCTCGAGCTGCTCGTGCTCAAGACACTCTCATGGGGACCGATGCACGGCTACGGCGTCGCGAAGTGGATCGAGAGCGCCACCGATGATGTGCTGAGCATCGAGGAGGGCTCGCTGTACCCCGCGCTCTATCGCATGTCGCGGCGCGGATGGATCAAGGGCGTGTGGGGCGTGAGCGAGAACAATCGCCGCGCCAAGTACTACCATCTCACGGCCGAGGGGAAGCGTCAGTTCCAGGAGCAGACGAGCGGATGGCAGCGCTTCGCCGCGGCGGTCACGCAGGCCGTGGGCACGGTCACCGCTCCGAGCTGGGCGAGCTGATCATGCGCAATCCATTCTCTCATCCGGACAGCAAGCTCCCGTTCGAGACGGCACCTCAGACAGAGGTCGGCGACGAGCTCGCATTTCATCTGGAACAGCGCATCCACGACTACATCGCGCAGGGGATGGACCCGGCCACCGCGCGCGCGACGGCGCTCGAGCGCTTCGGCGACGTGAGCGGCGTCCAGCGCGAGTGCACGGAGCTTCTCCAGGACGACAGACGCGCCGAGCGACGGCGCGACTGGCTCGGTGACCTGAAACAGGATCTGCGCTTCGGCTTTCGCGCCGCGACGCGCGCGAAGCTCTTCACGCTGCTTGCCGTCATCACTCTCGCGTTCGGGATCGGTGCGAACGCCGCGGTGTTCGGCGTGGTGAAGTCCGTGTTGCTCGATGCGCTGCCGTACGGCCAGCCGGATCGCCTCGTGCGCGTATATGCCCGCTTTCGCAATGGGAGCTCCGAACATGGGGGGCTGAGCGCCGGAGCCGCGCACGATATAGCCGAGCGGCAGCGGTCGTTCTCGAGCGCCGCGATCTTTCAGGGTGACGCGTCGGACCGCGTCTACAAGGGCGACGGGAGTGCGCGCATCGTGCGAGTCCTCTGGGTGCAGCCCGCTTTCTTCGCGACGCTCGGCGTCAATCCCGCCATGGGCCGCACGTTCAACGATGACGATGCGAAGGGCGACACTGCGCTGAACGCCATCCTTTCGCACAACGCGTGGCAGCGGATCTTCGGCGGCGATCGAGCAATCATGGGCGGGTCCATCCGCATCAACGGGATCACGCGACAGGTTGTGGGCGTGCTGCCGCGCGATTTTGTTGCGCCGTCGGGGAATGCCGATGTGTACTTCGCCCTGTCCATCCCCGCGCTGCTGCGCGATCCGGTGTCCGCTCGCGGCTCACACTACCTCGCGCTCGTGGCACGGCTCAAGCCTGGCGTCACGATCGCGGCGGCGCGTCAGGAGATCCGCGCGATCTCCAACGATCTCTCGCGCGAAAACCCGAGAGATGACGGTCCCTTCGAGCTCGTCGCCTCACATCTCCGAGACGCGATGGTCGGCGACACGCGGACACCGTTGCTCGTGCTGATGGCGAGCGCGGGGCTCGTGCTTCTCATCACGTGCGCGAATCTCGCGGGCGCACTCCTCTCCCGCACGATCTCGCGGCGCAAGGAGTTCGCCGTGCGCGTCGCCCTGGGCGCAGGGCGCGGACGGCTGGTGCGACAACTGCTCACCGAGAGCACACTGCTCGCGCTCGCCGGAGGAGTGGCCGGCATTCTCCTCGCGCTGCTCGGGCTCACCGTACTGCGCAAGATCGCACTCAATGCGTTGCCATCGTACGCACACCTCGCGCTCGATCCGGGCACGCTCGTGTACACGATGCTGCTCGCACTCTGCACCGGGCTCGCGTTCGGCGTGGTGCCGGCGCTCTCGGTGGGCCGCACGAACATGCAGAGCACTCTTCGCGACGAGACGCGCTGAACGAGCGAGAGCCGCCGCTCGCGCCGGCTCCGTGGTGCGCTCGTGGCGGGACAAATCGCGCTCTGTCTCAGCCTGCTCACCGGAGCGGGACTTCTCACGCGCAGTCTGGCTGCGATGACGAGCACTCCTCTCGGCTTCAATCCCGACGGGGTGCTCACCGTGGGAGTGCAGCCGTCTCCCGGCAAGCTCCACACGGCTGAGGACATGTCGCGCTATTACGAGCAACTCGAGGATCAGCTTCGCGTGATTCCCGGCGTGGCCAACATCGCGAGTGCAAGCGAGCTCCCCTCGCCCAGCATGAACACCAACGGCCTCGTGATCGAAGGTGCGCCGCCGCCGCCCAACGATCAGCAGCCGTTCATCACCTACGTGAGCGTCTCTGATGACTATTTTCGCACGCTCGGCATTCCGCTGCGGAGCGGCCGCACCTTCGGGGCCGAGGACCGTCCCGATGCGCCTGTCTCCGTCGTGATCAGCACGGCGATGGAGCGGCGGTACTGGCCGCGCGGCGGAGCGCTCGGCGCGCGCATTCGGCTGGGCCCCGATGCGAGCTCGCCGTGGAAGGTCATCGTCGGCGTTGTTGGCGATGTACGCAACGATCCCGCGCGTGCGGAGCCGGAGCCGATCACGTACGTGTCGAGGCGCCAGGAGCCCACGGGAAACCTGAGCTACATCATTCGGGCGAATGGAAATCCGCTCACGCTCGCGAAGCCGGTCCAGCGCGCGGCAACCGCGTACGACGCGGATCTCGCCACCCACGACGAGGTCACGATGCGCTCGCTCCTCGCGAGCGGGCTCGCGGGACGCCGGCTTCCGGTCGTGCTCATGACGGGCTTCGGCGCGCTCGCGCTGCTGCTCGCATCAGTCGGCGTGTACGCGATGTTCGCCGCCATGGGCGCCGCTCGTGAGCGCGAGTTCGGCGTTCGCGTCGCGCTGGGCTCGAGCCCTCAGGGGATCGCGGGTCTCGTTTTGCGCCAGGGCGCGACATGGATGGGGATCGGCATGGCCGGCGGCGTCATCGGAGTCGTGCTCGTGGGAAGCATGCTCCGCAACCTGCTCTACGGTGTGAAGCCCTTCGATCCGGTGACGCTTCTCGCGACCACGCTGATGCTGCTCGCCTGCGCATCGATCGCCCTGCTCGGGCCGGTGCGGCGCGCGACGCAGGTGGATCCGATCAGCGTAATGCGTTAGGGCGTACGAGCCTTACGAATTCGCGAGTGCGTTAAAACGAGAAAGTATGCGCGCGCGAAGTTCCGGAATTCGACTCGCCTCTCGAATTGCGCTCTCAACAATCTCTTCCGCCCATCCCTCGTTCATGAAGTCGGCGGCGTTGGCTGAAATGAATGAGCGAACGTCCTGTCGACACAGCTGGACCTCGTCGACAATTGATTCACGACCCGACACGACCATCACGATGTCTTCGAGATCGCGACTCATGAGTGGATCATTATTCCCGCGACTAGCGAAAGCCTCCCACTTTGTCGCAAGGAACGCGGGGGCAGAGATTGCTCGGATCGTCAGTTCAGGCTCCAGTAGCGTGTTGGTCGCACTCTCTATGGCGTATGGGTACCAGGAGTTGCTGAATCCGAGGATACTCTGATCCAGGGGCATCGTATCGAGTACGAGTCCGTCGCGCGATACCGTTCGACAGATTGGCGCGCCTTGGCGACGATCGGGCTCG
>JAQBQC010000014.1 GCA_028287205.1 Gemmatimonadota bacterium | reverse complement strand
CGGCGCAGCCCGAACTCGCGAATCTTTCGGTACAGCGTCTTGGGTGAAATGCCGAGGATGTCGGCGGCCTTTCCCTGGAGCCAGCGCGCGTGCTGCAGCACCGTCTCGATGTGCTGCCGCTCCACCTGCTCGAGCGGCGCGAGCGGATCAGTCGCACGGCCGCCGTTCGACGCAGGGAGCCCGCCGAGCGGCACATCGCTCGAGTGGAGCACCGAGTTCGTCGCCACGAGCGCCGCACGCTCGATCACGTTGCGAAGCTCGCGCACGTTGCCCGGCCACGGATACGCCTGCAGCGCGTCCACCGCATCCGGGCTGAGCGAGCGCGACACGCCGTCCGGCGCATGCTCCAGGAAGTGGCGCGCGAGAAGCGGGATGTCCACGCTGCGCTCGCGGAGCGGCGGCAGCGTGATGCTGATCGTGTTGATGCGATAGTAGAGATCACTCCGGAACGTCCCGTTCGCGACGCGCTGCGCGAGATCCTGATTGCTCGCGGCCACCACGCGCAGGTCCGAGCGGACCTTCTGCGTACCGCCAACCCGATAGAACGTTCCCAGCTCGAGCGCGCGCAGCAGCTTCCCCTGCACCTTCGGATCGAGCGCCCCGATCTCATCCATGAAGATCGTGCCGCCGTTCGCGAGCTCGAAGAGCCCGAGCTTTCGCGTCGAGGCTTCCGCATGCGCGCCGCGCTCGTGGCCGAACAGCTCACTCTCGACCAGCGCATCGGGAATCGCCGCGCAGTTGATGTCGACGAGCGGCCCGGCCGCGCGATGCGAGAGCCGATGCAGCATTCGCGCGACCAGCTCCTTCCCGGTGCCGGATTCGCCGAGGATGAGCACGGCGGAATCGCTGCGCGCCACGCGCTCGACCAGCGCGAGCACCGCCTGCATCGGCGCGAACTGCGTGACGATCTCCGACGATGCCTCCACGAGCGAGAGCCGCTTGTGCAGCAGCGTGTTCTCGCGCGTGAGCTCGCGCTTCTCCCAGGCGCGGCGCACCATCACGTCGATCTCCGCCATTCGGTACGGCTTCGCGAGGTAGTCGTACGCGCCGAGCTTCATCGCGCTGATCGCAGTCTCGATCGTGCCGTTTCCCGTGATGATGATGACCTCGGGCGGCGACAACTCCTCGCGGATCTGGCGCAGCACCTCGAGCCCATCCATCTCCGGCATCACGATGTCGAGCAGCGCCACATCGAACGCCTCGGCGCGGAGTGCATCGAGCGCAGAGCGGCCATCGTTGTACACAGCCACCTGATAGCCGCGTCCCTCGAGAAATTTCTGCAGAATCGATCCGAGGTGTGCCTCGTCCTCGGCGATCAGCACCTTGATGCGATTGTCGTCTCTCATGTCGCGGACTCCGCGAGTGGTAAGATCACGCGAAACGTGCTCCCTTTTCGTACCGCGCTGTCGACCTCGATGCGCCCACCGTGATCCGCGACGATGCCGTAGCAGATCGAGAGGCCGAGCCCCGTGCCGCGCCCGGGCGGCTTCGTGGTGAAGAACGGCTCGAAGAGGCGCTGCCGAATCGTCGAGGAAATTCCACTTCCCTGATCGATCACCTCCATGATCAGCTCCTCTCCGCGCACGGGTGATCGAAACGCCTTCAGTCGAATGGTGCCCACGTGGCCCATCGCGTCCATGGCGTTGAGCATCATCGCCATGAGCACCTGCACCAGATGATCGAGGTCGGCTCGCACCACGAGCTTCTCCGTCATCGCGACATCGACGTCCACCTGCATTGCCTTGAACGTTGGATGGTACTTCAACAGGCGAAGGGTCTGCTCGATGATGTCGCGAAGGTCGCCGGGCGAGCGCGTGACACCAGTAGGACGACTGAAGTCCAGCAGTCCGTTCAGAATCCGCTTCGAGCGATGCACCTCGTGATCGATGATGTCGCACAGCTCGGAAAAGGACTCGCGAAGCGACTCGGGAAGCGCGGGGTCGGCGAGCTGCATCGAGAGCGTCTCCGCGCACGCGCCGATCGTTGCGAGCGGATTGTTGATCTCGTGCATGGCGCCGGCGGCGAGAGTGCCGACGGCCGCGAGCTTGCGCGCCTGCGCCACCTCTTCCTGCGCGCGCACCGCATCCGTGACATCCTCGCCGACGGTGATGACGTGCGTCACGACTGCATCGGCGCCGCGCATCGGTATCTTCGACACGCGGTAGATGCGGGGCGAGTCAGGCGTGCCGGATTCGATGTCGAATCGCAGGATCTCGCCACTCTTGAACACGGTGTCGAACTGCGCGCGCAGAACCGATTCGGGTTGGTTGCGCAACACTTCGAAGATGCTGCGACCCAGCGCTGCATCGCGTTGCACACCCTGCAATCCGGTTTCGCGCTTGCGGTTCCACGCGCGAATGCGATAGTCGCGATCGACGACGTGGAGGCCGAGCGGAAGCGAGTCGAGCACCTGTTGGGTGAAACGGCTTTCCAGCGCCTTGCCCCGGGTGTGCTCTGCTTCGTTGAGCGCAGTTCGATCGGTGAGCTCGGCCACGATGAGCGCCGGAGCGAGAACGTT
>JAQBQC010000097.1 GCA_028287205.1 Gemmatimonadota bacterium | reverse complement strand
ATCGTCACCGCGATCGGCATCGTCATGATCATCACTCACAATCTCTTCGACTCGGTGCGCTGGGCGAGCCCGCTCTGGACCATCCTCCACCAACCGGGCTTCGTGTTGAACACGCCCACGCACGTGGTCCTGGCGGCGTATCCGCTCATTCCATGGATTGGCGTCACCGCCGTGGGCTATGGACTCGGACGGATCTACTCCTGGAACGCAACGCGCCGGCGCGCATTTCTCTTTCGGCTTGGGCTCGCGCTGAGCGTCGCATTCGTCGCCCTGCGCGCATTCAATGTCTATGGAGATCCGTCGCGCTGGTCGCGACACGAGACGACTGTGTACACGGTGCTCTCGTTCCTGAACACGACCAAGTACCCGCCGTCGCTTCTGTTCCTGCTCATGACGCTCGGCCCCGCGCTCCTCTTCCTCGGCGCGGTGGACCATGCGACCCCGCGAGTGTTGCGACCCGCAATCGTGTTCGGGCGAGTGCCGCTGTTCTACTATGTCGTGCACTTTCCACTCATTCATCTGCTGGCGCTCGCGACGTGCTATGCGCGATATGGAACAGGCCACTGGATGTTCGAGTCGCCGGATCTCGCGCACTATCCTTTCACGGCGCCGCCCCGATGGGGATTTTCGCTGCCCGTCGTCTACCTGACATGGGCGTTGATCGTGTGCGCGATGTTTCCGCTCTGCCGTTGGTACGCGGCGCTCAAGGCGAGAAGCAACAGCCCGTGGCTGAGCTATCTGTAGACGACATCTACTCGTCCGCGGCGGAGGCCGCTTCGAGCGCTGCGACGCGCCGGCGTGGAAGACGGTCCCGGAATTCGCTATCGTTGAACGCTCGCGACCGAATTCACCGAACGAATTTCCAGGTATCGGCAATGAAACGAAAATTCGACAGCATTCTCGAGACCGTCGGCAACACACCCGTCGTGCGCATCAACAAGCTCGCGCCAGCGGGCGTGCATCTCTTCGTGAAGATCGAAGCATTCAATCCGCTCGGCTCCGTGAAAGACCGGCTCGCGCTCGGCGTCATCGAGGATGCCGAACGCAGAGGTGCGCTCAAGCCTGGGCAGACAGTCATCGAGGCCACGAGCGGCAACACGGGAATCGGGCTCGCGATGGTGTGCGCTGCGAAGGGCTATCCATTGGTCGTGACCATGGCCGAGAGCTTCAGCGTGGAGCGCCGCAAACTGATGCGCTTTCTGGGAGCGAAGGTCGTGATCACGCCGGCTGCGGAGCGGGGAACCGGCATGGTGAGGAAGGCGGTGGAGCTTGCCGAGGCGAATGGCTGGTTTCTGACGCGACAGTTCGAGAATGAGGCAAACGCGGACATGCATTCGCGCACGACGGCGAGAGAGATCATCGAGGCGTTCGCGGGGGACCAACTCGACTACTGGGTCACGGGCTTCGGCACGGGGGGCACGCTGAAGGGCGTGGGTCGCGTGCTGGCGAAAGAGAGACCCGAAACGAAGGTCGTCGTGTGCGAGCCAGCGGACGCGCCCATGCTTTCGAGCGGCACGAAGCAGGACACGAAGCCCGACGGCTCTCCGGCAGCGAGTCATCCGTCGTGGAAGCCGCATCCGGTCCAGGGGTGGAGTCCGGACTTCATCCCGAAGCTCACGGCGGACGCGGTGGCGATGGGTATCATCGACCGCATCATCACTGTGACGGGTCCCGATGCGATGCACTGGAGCCGGGAGCTCGCGCAGAAGGAGGGGATTTTCGTCGGCACCTCATCAGGCGCCACATTCGCTGGCGCGCTGCAGGTGTGCAGGGATGCGGCGAAAGGCGCGACGGTGCTCTGCATGCTGCCCGACACCGGCGAGCGCTACTTGAGCACGCCCTTGTTCGCGGACATTCCGGTGGAGATGACGGAGGAGGAATTGAAGATCGCGAGCTCGACACCGAGCGCGCGTCTCGTGGCGCAACCTGCATGAACGAACTTTCATTTTCGGGTTCGTGACGCGAGGTACAGCGGCACCGTCAATGGTAAAGAGATTCTTGTGCAACCCATTTTTCGGAGCAAGACCCCGCATGCGCTCACCCGCACGTCTTCGCATCGCCGCATCTCTCCTCGTGGTCGTGACCGCTGCCGCGTGCAGTGACAGCACCGGCCCGGGCCAACAGACCGCCGCACAAGTGGCGGCGCACTTCGACTCCATCGCGATTCGCGCGAACGCCCAGAGCGATACCAATTCCGCCTATGGCGTGCGCAGCTTCCTTTCCACGCTGATCGAGCTCCCCGCCGCGCTCGGCGCAGTGCCGTCCACCGTGAGCGTCACCACCGCAAATGGCGTCGAGCAGTGGAAGGCGTACGAGCTGCTCGATGTCTTTCCGCCGGGCTCGAGCAACACCGACTCGTCGTTCATTCTGCTGGCGTTCAGAGACGCGGATGCGCACACCGCGATCGCCGTGTTCTTCGACAGCACGGGAACGGCACAGGACGGAGGTATCATCACCGGTGACACGATCTCCGTGAACCCCTCACAGGGAGCCGGTTCCACCTCGCTGACGTCCACGA
The DNA here is from genome assembly GCA_028287205.1 of Gemmatimonadota bacterium. Lineage (GTDB taxonomy): Bacteria > Gemmatimonadota > Gemmatimonadetes > Gemmatimonadales > Gemmatimonadaceae > FEN-1250. Next base: position 10,357 of record JAQBQC010000097.1, on the reverse strand, counting down.
GCACGACATGCGCGACCCCCTCCGGCTCGCTCCACAATCCGCAGCTTGGCACGATCGCGGTTTCGCAATGCAATCTCGCGAAGTTCCGGACCAGTCTGTCGCTGACATCGCCCACGACGCCCGGCATGGACGCCGCGCTCACGACGGTGACGTTCACGAATGCAACGGTCAACGGCGTACGAGCGGTTGACCAGGCGTCGGGCGCGACCATACGGCGCGTGAAGGCGATGCTTCGCTCGGCAAGCAACATGACGAGTCACTGAGCTTCGTGACCTGACCAGGCTGGAGCGGGAAGAGCTCACGCACCAGCGCGGCAGGGCTTGATTCGAGATCGCCTCGGATTTTAGTACGGTTCCTTCGAAGCTCCGTCGATCGCTCACGATCGACGGAGCTTCATCGCATTGCGGAACATCCGTGCTCTGCCGAGCGCGCGGTATCGTGTGACCCCAGTCACCCCCGCCCAACACGCAATCTCGCGGGAACAGAAATCGCTTAGTGCTCTTTCAGCGGGTTCAGCACACGGTCACGCAGCGCCCTTGCTGCGTTCGCAATTCCCATCGCGGCCAGCGCTGGAGCCATGCCAATCACACACGCACTCCGGAGTCCTTCGCACATGCAACTCGCCCCACGCTTTGTTCTCGCCGCAGCAATCGCCGTCCTTGCAACCACTGCCGCGTGCGGGGGCGACAGCACGAGTCCGAAAGTCACCCCGAATCTCGCGGTGCATTTCGATTCGCTGTACGTGGCGGCGAAGGCGCTCAGCGCGACGGACACGAACTACGACTTCCGCGCGATTGCGCTCTCGGACCTCGAGCTCCCGGCAGCATTCGGCGCCACGCCAAGCAATATCACGATGACCACCGCATCTGGGGCGGAAAGCTGGAAGGGCTTCGTGTTCGAGGAAGTGATGACGAACAGCGGTACGCCGTCCGACTCCGGCCGCATCTTTCTCGCGTATCGTGACGCGGACGCGCACACGCTGGTCGTGGCGGTGCTGCTCGCCAATGGCTCCTTCGGCGGCGCGTCGCTCGTGTCGAACGACACGGTCGTCGTGAACGCAAGCTCGAGCTCCGGAAGCATCACACAGACGGCCGTCGGTGCAAGCTGCCCGGCGCCGCCCACGGGGCTCACCAATCCCGTGATCGCCACCGCGAGCCAGGCGACATGTCTGCTGGCCACGTACAGCGCGGCGCTCACGTTCGGCTTTCCGTCGACCACCGGTGTCGACCCGGCACTCACGCATCTGTCATTTACGACCACGACGTTCGCCGGAGAGCGATTCCAGGATCCGTTCGGCGCGTTGACATCGCGTGTGAGCAGCGAGTGGCTGCAGGCCTTGCTCAGGCGAAACTGAGACGGTGCCGCACGCTCAGTGAAAGAGTCCCTTCACCTTGTCGACGAGCTTTGCGCGAGGTGGGGGAGGGATGTTCGCGCCGGTCGTCGCATCGATGAAGTACATGCGCGCATCGGCGCTCGCGCTCCGCAGTCGCCACGCAGTGCGCGGAGCGCCGCGGCTCGTGATGCTGGCCAGCTTGCCTTCGCGCAATGAGCCGAACATCCCGAAGCGCCGCGCCGAGTCGACCGCGGCGGGCAGATCGATGAACGACGCGGGCAGCGCGTGTATGGACGTCATCGGGATCGCGGGCAGTCGCTCCGAAATCGGGTCTCCCGATTTACGGGCGGTCAGGGCGAGTCCCGCGCCATCGGTCGGAGAGCGAAAGCCGAACTGCACGCGATAGGCAGCAGCATCTCCCGTGGAGTCGGGCGCTGCGACGATCTGGGTGAGCACTGCGTCCGGGCGCCACTTCTTTCCCGATGCGAGTGCGCTGCGCGCCGCCTCCGCGAGATGCGAGGGCATCGCGTGCGGATCGTCCGACGGCACGCCGATGATGATCCCCGCGTCTCGTGTCGCGACGGTCGCAGCGGCGGGGTTCTTCGCGGCGTCGGCCGGACGCCGGAAGATCGCGCGCGCACCGAAGCCAAGCACGATCACCGCTGCGCCGATCATTCCCCAGCGCGGCCAATTGCCCGTCGCGAGCGCGGGTGCGTGCGTGATCTCTCGCGCCTTTCGCACGAGGTCCGCGGCGCCGTGATGCGCAACTCCGCTCGCCATGTCGCGCTCGAGACTCGCGATCAATCGATCGACGTCCTCGCGCCAGCGCAGGTCACTCAGCTCGATCGCGTTACGACGGGAGAGATCCTTGAGCTCATCCGCCAGCGCCGCGGGTCCCGGCATCTTCGCACCCTGAATCAGTGCGGGAATGACCTTGAGCTCCGGCCGTCTGAGCCCCGACGCCACCTCGAGCCGCACGAAGTCGCCCGGATCGTCGATGCGCCGCGCGCCGATCTTTCCGCTGCCGCCCCAGCGCTTGCCGATCACCACGATCATCACGGACGATCGATTCAACGAATCCTCGAGCACCTGCACGAAATCCTGGCCGGGCGCGATGTGATCGATGTCGAAGAACAGTCGCTTGCGTCCGAAGTGCCCGCTCAACGCGTCGTACAGTCTGCCGACGTGACCACTGCTGTCGTCACGTCGGTAGCTGATGAAGATCATGGGTCCCGCGGCTGGCGCGTCCGGCATTCTCCCTCGTCGTGCAGCGTACGGCATCGGCCACTCCGAGTTGCCGGAGGGAGCACCATTCCGGCGACGCGTCGTTCGGCGCTCCTGCTATGCTAGGAACCACTGGCGGCGCCCGCAAGCACGCGCACGCGCATGGCCGGCTCTGGCGCGACGGCCCCTTCGGCAACATGATCTCCGCCGACCAACACCGCGAGCCGCGCACGCGCATGTCAGACCCGACTGCCACATCTCGTTCCACACTCGATGCACCGTCCATGTTCGCGGGCGAGCCCGATGCGCGCATTCCCATCATGGTCGGCGTGACCGGGCATCGCTCGCTTCGCTCTGCCGACCAGGATGAGATCGGGGCCAGAACCCGACTCGTGCTCGCGCGGCTGAAGCGCGAGGCGCCCGACTCCCCGATCGTGTTGCTCACATCGCTCGCGGAGGGAGCGGACCGACTCGTGACGCGTTTCGCGCTCGCAGAAGGTGTTCGCATCATTGCGGTGCTGCCGCTCGCGCAGGAGAGTTACGAGCGCGACTTCGCCGATTCGCAATCGCGCGATGAGTTCCGCGCGCTCCTCGCCGATCCGCGCGTGGAGCAGTGCATCGTGGCGCCGAAGCTCAGCTCGGCCGCCGATGCGCCCGGCGAGGCGCGCGACGTCCAGTATCTGCTTGCCGGATCGTACGTCGCGCGCAACAGCGACGTGCTCATCGCGCTCTGGGACGGCGCACCGTCGCGGGGAACCGGCGGCAGCGCGCAGATCGTTTCGTTCCGCCGAACCGGACGACTCGATGCGGATGCTAGCATCCAGGCCGCGTTCGCCGCCGCTCCCGCTCCGTTTCGCATTGCCGATGCGCCGCTCGATGCGCCGCAGACGGGGCTTGTCTATCACATCGCCGTGAGCCGCGCGAGCGGTGCGCCGCCCGCGGACACCACCGCGTCCGATTGGCTCGTGCCCGCGCCGTACCATGCTTCCGCCCGCATGCGCGAGCGATTCGTGCGCATGAATCTGTCCACGCTGCAGCATCGCAACGAGCTGAATCGCGAGGGCGCCGCGTATCGCCGGCGTCACAGCGGCCGCGTGGCGAAAGCGGACGCGATGCTGACGGCCGGCCAAACCACGCCATCCTCTCGCGACGCGCGCGCGCCGACGCTCCTCGCCACGCTTCGCGCGACCTTCGCGATGGCCGACTCGCTCGCCATCGAGCACCAGAAGAGCATCTACCGCACGATGCTCGTGCTCTTCGCGATGATCGCGATCGCAACCATCTCGCTCGTGCTCCGCAATCTCGCGATCACGGACGAGGCCCGGCGCCTGTGTCTCGCAGGCTATCTCCTTCTGCTCACGATCGCCGACCTCGCGTATCTGCGCACGCGCCGGCGGCGGAGCCAGGATCGCTTTCAGGACTATCGCGCGATCGCCGAGGGACTTCGCGTGCAGTTCTTCTGGCGACTCGAGGGCTCCGCGCGCGCGGTCTCCGACTACTACCTGCGCAAGCAGCGAAGCGAGCTTCGATGGATTCGCGATGTGCTGCGCGTCTCAGCGCTCCGCGCTGCGCCGCTCGCCGCAGGCGACGTCGCCGCCGTGCAGCGGCTGTGGGTGAAGGACCAGCGAGCCTACTACGATCGCGCGGGATCCCGCGACGGGCTGCGGCGCCGCCGGCAGCGTACCATCGGCAGCGCGCTGGTGCTCCTCAGCCTCGGCGCGACCATCAAGTGGCTGTGGGACAGCGCCGAGGGGCAACTGGCGTTCATCGCAATCGCAGTGCTCGCCGCGCTGGTGCTCGCCGCGCACTGTGCCCACGAGGTGGTGAATGCGATGGGAGAGGCCGAGTCGCCAACCGAGAGCTCGCTTCGCGACATGGTCGCACTCGGACTGCTCAGCGCCTGCGTGGCCTTTGCCTTCTACGCGACGCTCGTCTTCGGTGGCCCCATCATCGCCAGTCAGCTCCCGCGCCTCGCGATCGGTGACGCGCCGTTCGACTGGATGCTTGCCGCGATCGGCATCACCGCACTCGTCGGCACCTTCGCGCACGCGTACGCGAACGTGCGCGCGTTCGGCGAGCATCAGAAGCAGTACGATCGGATGAAGGAGCTGTTCCAGGCTGCGGACGAGGCACTCGAGCGTGCCGGCACGACCGCCACCTCCGCAGACGCCGACCGGATTTTCCTGGATCTCGGCTGCGAGGCGCTGGCGGAGCATGCGGACTGGCTGCTGCTCCATCGCGCGCGCCCCATCGAGCTGCCGACGGCCGAGCTCTGAGCCGCGCTGTGGGGCTAGCGGCCGTCGCTCCGCTTCTTCGCGAGCGTCAGCGAAGGAGCACGCCGAGAGCGCGACGACTGGTCGCTCGCCTCCGGTGCATCGATCACGTGCGTGAGCTCCGCGGTGCCGTGCCCATAGTTCGTCTCGACCGCACGGCGCGCGGATTCCGGATCGCCGGCGCGAAGCGCGCGAATGATCGCGTCGTGCTCGATGGCCGCGTCGGCAATGCGCTTCGGGAGAATCTCGTTCGCGTACACGCGGTTGTAGCGCTCCGCCTGCGGCTTGATCACGTCGAGCAGCGTGAGCAGGCGCGGTCCCGCCGCGGCATGCGTGCACGCGTGATGGAACGCCGCGTCGATGTCGCGCAGCCGATCGCGCGACGCAGTGGGCGACGCACCTTCACGACGCATGCTCTCGTTGAGCGACACGAGCTCGGCGACCAGCTCGAGCCGGCGGTCCGTTGGCAGTCGCGCGGCTGCCGCGGCGGCGTGGCCCTCGTGCAGCGCAACGAGCGAGCACAGCTCGTCCGCATCGCTCTCGACCAGAGGCGCCACGACGGGCCGCGCGTGCCGAAATCCGTCCGGCGTGACGACGTAGCCTTCCTGCTGGAGCCGCTGAATGGCATCCCGGATCGGCGTGCGGCTCACGCGGAACTGAAGGGCGAGTTGATCCTCGATCAGCCGCGTGTCCGGGGCGAGGCGGCCCTCGTTGATCGCATCGCGGAGCGCGCGATACACCCGCATCCCCTCGGCGCGCCGGGCGGATTTCGCGCGCGGTGAGACCGGGGCCTGGCGCGTCGTGGGATTCAGAGGGTCAGCAGCTAGAGGCCGTACACTCATCAGGCGCGCGATTGAAAGGAGTGGGAGGGCAGGCCCGGGAGTGTGAGCCAAGCACGACGTTCGCTCACGTAGTGTCCAATGATACTATTCGCAGTGGTGCCCCGACAGGGGCGCATGCGGTGACCACGATGACTACTCGACCCCTGTATTCGACGCACTGACAATTTGTGATGAAACGATTTCTGACAGCGCGTCCGATGCGCATGAAGGCAAAGGCTCGGCCCGCGTGACGAACCCCTCAGACAGAGAGTTACCCATCGAGCCCGGCGCCGTTCCCGTCGCACCTGGGCTCGAGGATGCGGCGGCGAATGCAGGTACGTCGTCTGCTGCGTTTCGCGCACCGCCCGAATACGCTCCCGTCGACAAACGCATCATTGGCATCTGCGCCGGCGCGATCGTCGTCGCCCTCGGTGCCGGCCTCGCGGCGCAGCTGTTGATCCGCCTGATCGGCTTGGTGACCAACGCCACGTTTTACGGCCGACTCTCCACCGACTTTGCAGCGCCGCGCTTCGGCACGCACAATCCGCTGCTCATCATCGCCATCCCGGTGGGCGGTGCGATCATCGTCGGGCTGATGGCCCGATACGGCTCCGCTGCGATTCGCGGTCATGGAATTCCGGAGGTGATGGAGCGCGTGCTCTACGGCGAGAGCCGGATTCCGGCGCGCGTGCTCTTCCTCAAGCCCATCTCCGCCGCGATCGCGATCGGTACCGGCGGACCGTTTGGCGCCGAAGGGCCCATCATCGCAACTGGAGGCGCGCTCGGCTCGCTTACCGGGCAGTTCGTGCACATCACCGCCGATGAGCGCAAGACACTCCTGGCAGCGGGCGCCGCCGCTGGAATGGCGGCCACCTTTGGCAGCCCGGTGAGTGCCGTGCTGCTGGCTGTGGAGCTGTTGCTGTTCGAGTACCGCCCGCGGTCGCTCATTCCCGTCGCGCTGGCCGCAGCAGTCGCGACGGCCGTTCGCGTCGCTTTCAGCGGTACTGCGCCCATCTTCGAGATCGCACCGCTCGCGCAGCCGACCGGGTTGGCGCTGGTCGCGTACGCCGTGCTGGGGATGCTCATCGGCGCGTGCGCAGCCGGCATCACCCGCTTCACCTACGGCATCGAAGAGGCATTCGAGAAATTCGGGGAGCGGTTTCACATTCACTGGATGTGGTGGCCCGCACTCGGCGCACTCGTCGTGGGCGGGATCGGTGTGATCTCCCCGCGCACGCTCGGCGTTGGCTATGACAACATCACCGACCTCATCTCGGGCGCCATCGTGGGACGGGCGCTGCTCGCGCTCGTGGTGCTCAAGCTGATCTCGTGGGCGGTGTATCTCGGAAGCGGCACGTCGGGCGGTACGCTCGCACCGCTGTTCACGATCGGTGCGGGAATCGGTGCATGGATCGGCGAACAGTGCGCCGCGTTCGCGCCGTGGCTCGGCATCGATGCGCACGTCGCCGGGCTCGTCGGCATGGCGGCGATCTTCGCGGGCGCATCGCACGCGCTGCTCACCTCCGTGGTCTTTGCGTTCGAGACGACGCGGCAGCCGTTCGGGCTGCTTCCGCTTCTCGCCGGGTGCACGGCGTCGTATCTGATCGCGCTGCTGCTCAACAGGCATTCGATCATGACCGAGAAGCTCGCGCGTCGTGGTGCGAGCCTGCGCACGGACTACGCCGTGGACTATCTGGGTCAGATTCTCGTGCGCGATGTTGCGACGCGCGAAGTCGTCACGCTTCGGGCCGCGGACACGATCGCACAGGCGCGCGAGTGGATCGCGCGGGGCGGCACGAGCGCGACGCACCAGGGCTTTCCGGTGCTCGCGGGCAACGGCGTCGTGGTTGGGGTGCTCACGCGCCGCGATCTTCTCGATCCTGCGTGTGATCCGATGCAAACGGTCGCGCAGACGATCAGACGCGCGCCCGTGGTCGTGTACGAGGACAGCACGTTGCGCGATGCCGCCGATCAGATGGTCGCGGAAGGCGTTGGGCGCCTCCCGGTGGTCGAGCGCGAGGAGCCGCATCTGCTCGTCGGGATCATCTCGCGCAGCGATCTGCTCTCGGCGCACGCGCCGCGCCTGGACGCCGCCAGCAGGGTACAACGCGGGAGAAGGCTCGCGTCCTGAGCCCCGTGAGGCGCGCCAGACTCCCGACCTGGGAACCTCTGTCTCGCCTCTCGACTAATGTTATCGCGTTGAAAGGAGAACGCGCGCAAGTTGCGCGGGCTGTCGACACATTCCTCGAGCCGTAAGTCGCATTGGATCTCGGTGGGTTGGAGCGCGCCTGGCGGCGCGAATGGATGCGGGCGATCGGCGCCCTTTCAGCTGGGGCGCGGACCGCATCCGTTCCAGACTGGGATGCTCGCACGTGGTCGGTGCTGTATCTCCGTGCGCAGGGCATCGGCGACATGATCCTCGCAACGGGCGTTCTTCGCGCGATCGCGCGCTCGCACCCCACGATCGCACTGGATGTGCTGACGACGGGAAAGGCGGCACCGGTGCTCGATCACAATCCGTACGTGCGCCGCGTCCACACGATCGGGGAGCGATACGGCGATGCCATTGGACTCGCATCCGTGCTTCGCCGATCGCGCTACGACGTAATCATCGACGGGAAGATCACGCGCGGCGCGTCGTTCATTCGCAGCCCGACGCTCACCATGATGTCGCGGGCTCCGTACCGAGTGGGCGTGGGCGGCGGAAATCATCATCTCGTGTTCAACATCTGCGTTCCGCGGTTCGACCGCACGACCACACACATGGTCGAGGGAAGCGCGGCGTTGGCAGCACCATTCGGTGTCGACCTCGCGACAGCGGATTTTCGTCCCGAGATCTTTCTGACGAACGAAGAACGGGCGTGGGCGGAGCGCTCCTGGGCGACTGCCACTCGCGGCCCTTCGACCACTGGCAATCGATGGTTGGTGAATCTGTCGGCTGGTGATCGCGTTCGCCGCTGGCCCGACGAGCGCTGGATTGCTCTCGTTGCTCATCTCAAGGCGCGGCAGCCGTGCGCGACCGTGGCCGTGATAGGCGTCGAGTCCGAGCGAGTCTCCGTCCAGCGAGTCGCGCTCGCCTCGGGAGCGGTCGCGCTCAGCGCACCGCGTCTTCGCGACGCGCTCGCTCTCGTTGGTACGAGCGAGCGCGTCGTCACCTCGAACACGAGCATCACGCACGCCGCGTCCGCGTTCAGGATTCCGACAGTGCTCCTGCTCGAGCACGGGGAGGACCAGTGGGGCTCGTGGCGTACACCATCGGAGGTCGCATACTGGACCGGATCATCCGTTGATTCGCTCGACGTCGATACGGCGCGCGACGCTCTGGACCGAATGCTCGCTGCGGACGACTAGCGCTTTACACCTCGCGCGTCAGCGACTCGCCCGCGTCGCTGGCCCTTCGCTCGCATCCACTCGCCGCGCCGCGATGCCGTGCTCGCGCGCGAGCAGCCGCTCCTTGCGCGCGAGCCCCCAACGATAGCCGCCGAGTGCGCCGGTGCCGCGCACGACTCGATGACAGGGGATCACGAGCGAGACCCGATTTCGCGCGCACGCACTCGCGACTGCGCGAACGGCAGTCGGTGCCGCGATCGATTCGGCCACCTGCGTGTAGGATCTCGTCTCACCGAACGGAATGCGCTGCAGCGCCTGCCACACGCGCTCCTGGAATGGCGTGCCCGCAACATCGAGCGGAACCGCAATCTCTCGCTCGACTCCCTCCAGATACGCGCGCACCGCGGCCACCCACGCGCGGAGGTCGTCGTCCCCGCGCGTGCCACGTACACGCCTGCGAGTCGACTGCGGATACTCTGAATTCAAGGCATTTTCCAGCGTGACATCATCGTCGCCAAGAGTGACCGCGCACACGCCGCGATCCGTCGCGGCCACGAGAAGCCGCCCGAGCGCAGATGGCGCCGTCATGTAGCGGATATGCACGCCCTTGCCGCCTCGGCGATACGCGCCCGGCGTCATCCCGAGCTGCTCCGTCGCCGCGTGGTACGCGCGACTGCTGGCGCCGTAACCCGCGTCGAAGGTCGCTCGGCTCACGGTGGCGCCCGCGCGCAGGTGCGCCTTCAGCCGATCCGCGCGCAATGCGGCCACGTACTGGCGGGGCGAGACACCCATCTCTCGCTTGAACGTGCGCTGCAGATGCGACGCGCTCATCCCCACGGCCTTGGCCAGCGTCGCGAGCGCTGGCTGCGCATCGATGTGCGCGTCGAGATACGCGCGAGCCTTCGCGATCACGCGAGTCGTCGCACTCTCCGTCGAGCGCGGCTCGCAGCGCTTGCACGCGCGAAAGCCGGCCGCTTCCGCCGCGCTCCCGTCTTCGAAGAAACGCACGTTCGCGCGCAGCGCACGCCGCGACGCGCAGCTCGGCCTGCAGTACACGCCGGTGGTGCGAACCGCGTAGACGAACTCTCCATCGTGGTCGCGATCGCGCGCGGCGACGGCGTTCCAGCGCGATGCATCGGTGCGCGCGCTCACGACGCCGCACCGACGGTCGCACGCGCATGCTCGGACGCGCGCGCGGCTGATGCCGTGCGGCGCGGACGGTAGACCGTCTCCGGAATGCGGCTCAGCGCCGACTCGTGCACGATCTCGCCGAGTCCGAAGAACTGCTGGAAGCTCATGATCAGCGGGCGCCACTTCTCCGGATCGATGCGATCGTCGTGGCCGGTCATTCGGATCGATGCATCGACGTGGATGCG